>NZ_BDGJ01000042.1:8520-118559 GCF_002207765.1 Calderihabitans maritimus | reverse complement strand
AGGTAAACCCAAGTTCCTTCTTCTTTGTCCCAATAGTAGCGCCGCTTAAAGGTGATTTCACCAACTAGTGTTTGTAGTGTCCTGGGTTTCCGTTCCTTCAAGATATATCGCTTGGTATCTCGCGTTGCCATCAAAAAAGATCAATTGCTTCAAGGATTTCCGCCATCAGGTGTCGAAATACTCCTATGAGTAAGTTAAACAGCATCCATTCTAATTTCCTAAAGTCCAAGTTCCCTTCATTAAGTTCTTTAATTAACCATGTCTTCATTTTGAGGCCTTGCTCCTTTCTGTTGTGGTTTTGGGTATATTTACTCTTATGGAGCAGGGCCTCATTTTCCTTCTTGGCCCCCGATATTTATTGACTCATACTAACACTGGGATAGTATCATAATTTGGAGGGTGTCTAAGATAAATTTTTAGATTTTAAAAACAACCTTCACCCGCAGACGATTATAGGTTCGATTTTCCGTTTCTTTTCCCGGACCCTCTCCAGGCGCATTTTTACTCCATGGACTTTAATGTATATTTTTCCAGTAGGAACTTCACCTTCTTTAAAATCCGCTGCCCATTTTTCCCCTTCTTGCTGCATAAAAAATATGTATTTTATATAATTAAATTTAAAATAAAATATGTATTTTATATAATTAAATTTAAAATAAACCAATTAAAAATCAACTACTTAAAACAAAGGAGAAATGTGTCCATGGGTTTTAGCTGTCTGCTTCAAAAAATGAAAACAAAAATTCCCCGCGGAGAACTCTGGATCGCGGGGGAAATTCTGAAGGAACTGGGCCTTGAACAAACGCAGGAATCCCTTATCACTCTCAGCTCGAGCATCGGTTCCGATATTTGTTTTTTAAGCTACACCAACCCCATACAAAATCTTCCTATTAATTCAGGGGAGATGACCACCCTCATAAACAGGGCTGATGCCCTGGGTTTAGTCAGTGGAGTTACTGTCGATGGTCCTTTTGAGCGAACTATTAGAGAACACGATTTTTGGGAAGTCATAAAATGGTTTTCTAGCGACCCGGAACGTCTGGATGAACAACTGAAAAAAAACGCGGAGTTGGCGGCGATAGAATTAATGGCAGCCGATAATGCCGGTGCTGACGTACTCATCCTGTGCGATGACATAGCCTATAACCGCGGGCTATACTTTTCTCCCGAGTTGTTTAAAAGGATACTCTTACCCTTATATCGCAGACTGAGAAATTTAATAAAAAGCGATAAACCCGTAGGCTTTCACTCTGATGGCAATATCGAAACAATAATCACTTCTTTGATCGATGAAGGATATTCAATGTTTTCCTTGGAACCCGAAGCCATGAACCTGCTGGAACTATGTCGCAGACTGCCGGAAAATATTGTCATTCTTTCGGGAATCAAAGCCGAATGGTTGATGGGGCCAGACCTAGAGGATAATGAAATGGCTGCCATATTTCGGTACATTGACGATCTGAAAAATAGCTGTAAGCTGATACTGGCTTCATCATGCGGGCTATCTGACATTCGCAGCCTAAAAAAGCTGCAGGAAATTTACAGGCAGCTCGAGTAACCTAATTTTACTTTATGCAAGAAAACTTATCTAATGAATGAAACAATTACTGAACTCAGATATCGCCGCTAGTTCTACCTACAGGCATTCAGCCAGAATTTTCTCTTTAAATTCCTCGATGTATTGTCTCCTTGACCGTCCTTTTCCTAAGGCTATTATAGGTTCTACTCGGAGATTTTCCAAATTGCTTAGGGGGCTAAATAGACTCTTCCCCTTCTGTTACTTACTAATTTATACGTTCTAATACTAAAAGCAATCCTACTTGAGCAAGGCCGATAAAAAAGCCTATAACGGCTCCCAAAAACTCAATATGCTTAAGCTCCCGCGTAGCCACTTGCAAGACCACGTTTTCTAGCTTTTTGAGATCAAATTTATTCATCTTTTCCTCGATAATCTCTCCCACTTTAATCTTTTCTTTTAGTTCATCCCCTATTTCTAGCACTAACTTGCCTAGGATTACCGGTGCCTCTCGGCGAACAATATCCTCCAGCAAACTGGCCAGGAAATCCCTAATTGAATGCGGGATGAAGGAAGGTAAACGTTCTATGAGGTGGTCTCTAACTGCGTTTGTAATGAGCAACGCCGTTCGTTGTTGAGTTTCTGCGTTATTTAAGTACTCCAACAGATCGTCAATGGAAAACAGCTCTTTCTCTATCACTTCTCCTACATTACGGGCCATCTCGGAACGTCTCTTGGGAATTAACCCTTGCAGCCAGAAATTTGTAAGGGGTATCCTGAGCGGTTGGTAGGGCCAGAAAATCAGCTTGATAGCTATTACATTAGTGATCCAACCGATTACCGCTCCTACTACAGGTATGAGAAATATATGCCATTTCATAAAGAATCCCTCACCTCGTAATTCTTCCGTTACTATAACAAATACCAACAGTCGTAGCAAGTCAAATTAAAAAGCCGGCTTAAGCCGGCTGGACATCCGTATTTTTTATCGATTTAAATGTCTACATCTACTGCAACCGGGGCAATGCTGAACCTTTTCCCCAAAAACATTTTCTATAGTCTCAACCGTATTTTTTAGCTTTTCGTGACCGTTCCCGTGTAAAACAATTTTCCCCGGCGCGATAGTAATCAGGGCGCTAATTAATAGGTCTTCGTAATTTATTTCGCTTTCAACCAAATCGACCACTACGCCTTCAATACATTCATTTTTAATCATATTTTCCTCACCGTCGTAAATTTGAAAAACCCCGCTGGGTTTAAGAACAACGTGAACTTTATCCACCCTATTTTCCTGTACGTCCACGAAATATTTTAAAAGGCGAATAAATTCCTTGTATTCCTTCTCCATCAAATATTCGTCTACCGTTTGATCAACAACTTGCTCGAGTTCCAGTAGATAGTCCTTCAATCTGAAGTTGATGAAGCCTTCTACTATAAGTTTATCATTCCCCTCCAGATATTCTAATACCTTGTTTAAGATCTTACTCTTGCGGTCAAAACGATAAAATACTTCTTCCTGGTCAGCCTGTTTTAAATACTGAAGTACTCTGTGGTAAATCTGCCGACGTTCTTCCTCGTTAAGATAGTTGTAATTGTTACGAATAATTCTACTTACCAAGGAACCTTCCCATTGATTTAGTATGAGGTCTGCGACCGCCCTAGCAATATAGTGCCTGAAAATGGAAACTTTATTTATGGATAGGGTCTCTTTGGGGCCGGTATCATCTATATCACAACCTAAGAAGGTAAATTCACCCAATTCGTTATGCCAAATGTTAACCTTAATCCCTTGCTTTTGTAAATGTTTAAATTCAGTCCCTAGACAATGGCGAATAGCGTCCGGATATTTAGCAGAACCTATAGATATCGGTTGGGCCATCGTATTCACTCCCTTCTGCAAATAGTATATGTGCGAAAAATTTTTTGTATACAGGCGGTAATAAAAGGAGCAGGTTAAATGTAATTATTTGGCTCCTTAGCATAATTCTTTAGTTTTAGCAACAAAATAAAAAAAACTCATTCCAAGGGGGTGAAAAAAAAAAATGAAAGTTAAAGTAGATCCCGACGAATGTATCGAATGTGGAGCTTGTATTGCTACTTGTCCAGCCGTTTTCGATTGGGACGATAATGGAAAGGCTCATGCCATCGTTGATGAAGTACCTCCCGAAGAAGAAGATGCAGCCCATGAGGCTGTGGAAGGCTGTCCTACGGACGCTATCTCCGAAGAATAAGGTACCAAGGGAACCGTCTTCAAAAATGGTTCCCTTTTTAATTTGTAAAACTCTCAGCCAAGGCATGTATAATTTATTTTACATTTAATCTCCCTCTGAGAAATGGGTAACACACTGTAACCTTACCCAAAAGCATAAATATAGCCCTTATTCTTTCTTTTAATTAAAAATTACCTGGCATCTTTATTGCATCGAAGCTAAGAAAAAGTGTTCCTTGGTTCGAACTTTTAATTTAAAGGGGGATTTGAATGCGTAAACTCTGGGAACCTTCGGAGGAGCGTAAAAGAAACGCTAACATGACCCGTTTTATACAATTTATTAATAAAAAATACGGACAAAATTTTAATTCCTATGACCAGTTATATGAATGGTCCATAAACAACATCCCCGACTTCTGGGCCGCCATGTGGGAATTTGGCCAAATTAAGGCTTCCCGCCCTTACGACCGGGTGGCAACTAACCTAGATGACATGCTGGAATGCAAATGGTTTGAAGGCGCCAGGTTGAATTTTGCCGAGAACCTACTCCGCTATCGAGACGAACACACCGCCATCATATTTAAAGGTGAAAAATCAGACACGGTCCGAATTACTTACAGGGAACTCTACGATACAGTAGCCCGCCTGGCTGCTTCCCTGCGCGAGGCCGGAGTTGAGACGGGTGACCGGGTGGCCGGTTTCATGCCCAATATACCTGAAACCGTTATGGCCATGTTAGCCGCTACCAGTATCGGGGCCATCTGGACCTCGTGTTCTCCCGACTTCGGCTTTAACGGTGTTATGGACCGGTTCGGCCAAATTCAACCCAAGGTACTCTTCACCGCCGACGGCTATTTCTACAACGGCAAGAGACATGATTCCCTGGAACGGGCGGCCAGAGTAAAAGGGGAAATTAACTCCATAGAAAAAGTGGTAGTCATTCCCTATACCGAGGAAAAACCAGACATTAGCATCATTCCTGGTGCAGTTTACTTTCAAAATTTTCTGTCCCCTTCTGCCGATCGAGATATAGCTTTTGAGCAACTTCCCTTCGACCACCCGGTATACATTTTGTACTCCTCGGGTACTACAGGAGTGCCCAAGTGTATAGTACATGGAGCAGGCGGTACCCTTATCCAACACCTAAAAGAATTAATTCTGCATACCGACCTCAAGCGGGATGATGTCATTTTCTATTTCACTACCTGCGGCTGGATGATGTGGAACTGGCTGGTAAGTTCTCTTGCCGTGGGAGCAACCATAGTACTGTACGACGGGTCACCCTTTTACCCGGACGCAGGTGCCTTGTTCCAACTGGCGCAAGATGAAAAGATAACTGTATTTGGTACCAGCGCCAAGTACTTGGCTTCCGTAGAAAAGGCAGGCTTAAAACCCGGTGCAAAATACGATCTCATTAGCTTAAAAGCTATTCTCTCCACCGGCTCACCCCTATCGGTAGAAAGCTTTGAATTTGTCTACCGGGAAATCAAAAAAGATGTGTGCCTCTCATCTATTTCAGGCGGCACAGATATCATATCCTGTTTTGCTTTGGGCAACCCAATTGGACCGGTTTATGCCGGCGAACTGCAGTGCCGGGGACTGGGCATGAAAGTAGAGGCTTACGATGAGGAGGGAAATCCGGTTTACAACCAGAAGGGAGAACTGGTCTGCACTGCTCCCTTCCCATCGCAGCCCATTGGTTTCTGGAATGATCCCGACCGTAAAAAATATAAAAGCGCTTATTTCGAATTTTATCCGGGTGTCTGGCGTCATGGGGACTATATTGAGATTACCGATACCGGAGGAGTTATTATCTATGGCCGTTCGGATGCTACCCTAAATCCCGGCGGTGTCCGCATAGGTACGGCAGAGATTTACCGACAAGTGGAAGCACTGCCCGAAGTTGTAGATAGCCTTGTAGTGGGGCAGAACTGGGAAAACGATGTACGGGTAGTCTTATTCGTCAAACTGGCAGAAGGCATCGAGCTTACCGACGATTTAATCAGGAAAATAAAAACCACCATCAGGGAAAACGCTACACCCCGCCACGTTCCGGCCAAGATTATACAGGTGGCTGATATACCCTACACGATCAATGGTAAAAAGGTGGAACTGGCGGTGAAAAAGATAATTCATAATGAGCCCGTCTTAAACCGCGATGCTCTCGCCAATCCAGAAGCCCTGGACCTTTTCAAAAACATCCCCGAGCTCCAATCTTAACCATGCCTCAAACCTAGCTAACCTACAGTAATTTTACACTAAGAAACGCCCATGCTGCTGTAGCGATCCAGTATAAGTATAATTAGACCTTTTTAAGAAACTTTTCCTCGATGAGGTCAGCGAGGCCTGCAACATCATCCAGCCCGTAGACAGGAACACCGATATCAAAAGACACATCGCTCGCAATTGCCAGAAGTTCCTCAGGACGGCAAAGGAGCTCTTTTTCGCCTCGCGCCGCTCGAAATACCTCTATCTTCGGCTTATTTCCTCGTTTATAACCTTCGGTAAGAACAATGTCAACAGGCGGTAACATAGTTACCAGTTCATCTAGGCTTCTTTCTTCTTCTACCTTAGCTATCATGGCAAACTTAACAGGCGAAGAAATCACCACTACGTCTGCCCCAGCTTGGGCATGACGCCAAGTATCCTTGCCAGGATGGTCGATGTCGAAGTTATGGGCATCGTGCTTAATGGTAGCTACCCGATATCCACGCCTTTTTAGTTCCGGGATTAACTTCTCTAACAAGGTGGTTTTCCCCATATCGGACTTGCCAACAACAGAAACTATCGGTGGTCTCATTTTTGTTTTCCCTCACTTTCTCTTGCGTTTCTTTCTAAAATCAAGGAATACACCCGCTAATCCAGAATAGTTTCCAGTTCGGTCAGGTCGCCAGTGAGAATCGCTTCCACCTCTTCTCCTTTCAACAGTGGAGCACGACCGCCGGGAATATCCAACAAAGAGTTGGCAGCGAGGAAAGACTTCATAACGCCGGGACTCTGGACACCAGACAGGCTGGCCCATAACTGTCCCTCTATTAAGCCTACCCTCGCCCGCAGAAAACGGCGCTGGCGACCTTTTTTCCGGAAGTCCTCCAGGAGCTTCACCGCAACCCGGGGCCGGTAAAGGTTGGTGAAACCAGCCATTTTTCTAATCAAGGGTCGGACCAACACCTCAAAAGAAATCAGAGCCGCCGCCGGATTACCGGAAAGTCCCAGAATGAGTTTACCTTCTGCTTCACCTGCTACCACCGGCGTGCCGGGTTTCATATCGATTTTCCAAAATAACAGTCGAGCTCCTGCCCGGCTCATAGCTTCCTGAATCATGTCATACTCGCCTACCGAAGCACCGCCCGTGGTCAGCAACATGTCAGCTTTTCGGAGACCTTCACTAATTTTCAGAGCAATCTCTTCCACACGGTCGGGGACCATTCCTAACAGAACAGGCTCTCCTCCCGCTTTAAGGACCGAAGCGGCCAAAGCATACAGGTTGCTATTACGAATTTTGCCCGGAGGTAGTTCCCCATCCAGACCCACCAGTTCATCCCCGGTGCTCAGAATGGCCACCCGAGGCCTCTTAAATACCTCTACCCGAGGTATTCCTAAAGCCGCCAGCACACCTATTTCCGGCGCGTCAAGCAACACACCGGGTTTTAACACCAATTCTCCTTGACGGATATCTTCTCCCGCCCGCACGATGTTGCTGCCGGGCGCAAGGGAAACAAAAATTTCAACCCACCCGTTGTTTTCTCTGGTATCTTCAAAACGAATCACTGTATCCGCGCCCGGAGGGATCGGGGCGCCGGTCATAATACGGATAGCAGTCCCTGCTTCCACCCTGCCCTTGGCCAAATAGCCCGCAGGCAGAGTTTCCGCTACTTTAAGGCGGGCCGGAGTTTGGGGTGAAGCGTTGGCTATATCAGCTCCTCGAACGGCATAACCATCTAGAGGAGAACGGTCGAAAGGAGGCTGGTTGCTAGGAGCAAATACTTCCTGGGCCAGCACCCTTTGAAAGGCCGAAAGAAGTTCCAATACTTCTTTCTCAACAACTTTCACCTGTTCCAATAAGAGCTCTAAAGCGGTCTCTAGAGGTAACATTTCACGCATCCTAATTCCTCCTTAACTCCCTTTTCCAAAGGGACAGTGCGGGAAAGTGCAGTTAGGGCAGTTGTTGCACAGACCGCCGTGACCCATAAAAGCTATATCCTGCCGGGTTAGCTTTTCTCCTGCTAAAATTCGGGGTAAAACTAGATCAAAGACAGTAGTCTTGTTGTACATAACACACCCCGGCAAGCCCAAAACAGGAATATCTTCCAGATAAGCCAGCATAAACATGGAGCCGGGCAACACGGGAGCCCCGTATGCCACTATTTCACCACCTGCAGCCCGGACTCCGGCTGGAGTAACGTCATCCGGGTCTACCGACATACCGCCAGAAGTCAAAATAAGTTGTGCTCCTTCCGCAGCTAATTTTTTTACTGCCGTGGCAATTTCACCAATATCGTCAGGAACAATGATTTGACGCAGAAACTTACAGCCGTACCGGGCTAACTTCTCTTTGAGTACGGGCCCGAACTTGTCCCGAATCCTGCCGTAAAAAACTTCGTTTCCGGTGGTCACCAAACCCGCTTTTAGCGGCAGCAGCGGCTTGACTTCTATTATGCCTTCCTTCGCTTCGTTGCACAGGGCCTCTACCTGTTCAATTTTGGCTTCTTCGACGACTAGCGGAATCACACGGACACCCGCAACCAAATCCCCTTTTCTTACCACCCGATTGCTATGGAGGGTAGCTACGGCGAGCCAGTCAAAGCAGTTCACCCTGTTCAGGCAATTGACATGTACCTTAAGCAGGCCATCCTGGTGAGCAATGAGATTGACTTTTCCTTCACGGGGCTCGGTAATCTCCAGCTTACCTTTGCACACTGCACGAGCCAAGCGAAGGGCAGCTTCATTTTCATGCACCAAGCCTTCTCTTGTTTCCCAGACATAAATATGTTCTTTACCTATTTTCAGCAGTTCAGGGATGTCTTCTTCCTGGATAATATGACCTTTTTTAAAAGCAACACCTTTGAATTCCCCTGGTACAATTTTAGTTATATCATGACAGAGGACCATACCAACAGCATCTTCAACACGCACTTTCCGCATCAACAGCTGCCTCCTTCACGTAAAAGCGCTCCTTATTGAATCCTCTCCGGATAAGTATAAACATTAAGCCGCCTGGCGCGGGCAAATCCGACGACCGTAATACCCAATTCCTCGGCATGAGCTAAAGCCAAGCTGGTGGGAGCCGACCTGGAAACCAGGATGGGAATACCCATCTTTGCTACTTTGATTAATATCTCCGAAGAAATGCGCCCGCTAGTTAATAAAATTTTGTCAGCCGTTGGTGTACCGTCTAGAAAGCAACGGCCGATGATTTTGTCTACAGCGTTATGCCGGCCCACGTCTTCGCGATAAAGGAAAATCTTATCCCTCTCACAAAGGGCAGCGCCGTGCACTCCCCCGGTAGTTTTGTAAAGTTCCGAAATTTGTTGTACTTTCCGCATTGCTTCCAAAATCTCAGCAGCAGTCACCCTCAGGTTGCTGGTAATAGGCTTGGCTAGATTGGCATCTGCCCAATGATAAAAAGTAGTGCCTTTACCGCAACCGGTCGTAATGTAGCGTTTCAAAAAAAGCTTTTCGGCTATCTGCGATTCCCTCGCGGTTTCCACCCAGACCATGCCCTGTTCCTCATGAGCCCTTACCCTAATGAGGTCCTTGGGGTCTTTAATCAATCCCTCGGAGGACAAAAAACCAACCGCCAGCTCTTCCAAGTTATCGGGGGAACATAAGAGGGTGACAATCTCTTTTTCGTTCAAGTAAATAGTGATGGGCATTTCCTTCACAATCCTGTCAGTGAAAGTCTCCGTTACCTCCGCCGTTTTGCGAAGAGCTTCAACTTCCTGAATCCTTTGGTCCATGCTTCTCCCCCTTTGCCATCTCTCTTGCGTGTACCAGTTCCTGAGGCGTATTAACATTGAAGAACACTTTCTCAAGGTCGGCCAAAGGTCGCATCCGTTCTATTCCCACAAATTTTACTTTAACCGCCGGATAAAAAGCAATAATTTTAAATATGCGGTTTTCTAAACACATTTTGATGGGGGCAATGCATGCCTTACTGTATACCGCATGGAGTGGTTCCAGGTAGTCCCCTTTTTGAGGCACTACCACGTCATACCCCGGGGCCTCCTGGACCAGATAAGCGGCTAGGCGATGGTCAATAAAAGGCATATCACAGGCGGTAACAAAGCTGTATTCATAGGAAGAAGCAGTCAGTCCAGCATGTATCCCGCTTAATGGCCCTAACCCAGGTATCAAGTCCGTTATCACCCGTACCCCTAGCCCTGAATAAAGGTGCGGCTC
Organism: Calderihabitans maritimus; assembly: GCF_002207765.1. Taxonomy (NCBI): domain Bacteria; kingdom Bacillati; phylum Bacillota; class Clostridia; order Neomoorellales; family Calderihabitantaceae; genus Calderihabitans; species Calderihabitans maritimus. The sequence continues at coordinate 108,432 of NZ_BDGJ01000042.1, read as the reverse complement.
GTTGGTAACAATAATAACTTCTCGAAAGGCTTTGCGCATCTCCTCCACTACATGTTCGATCATAGTCTGGCCGTGGACTGCCAACAGGGCCTTGTTTGTCCCCATGCGGGAACTTTTACCTCCAGCCAGCACCACACCGCTTGCCTTAAGCATTAACTCTCAGCCCTCTCCAACAAATGTAAAGCCGATTTTTTCAAAGCCACGGTAAGTTCCATCCCAACTTTAAGTTGATGGTTTAAGGCAACATGAGTAGGAACCAGAATTTCCAAGTCATAAGTATCGGGAGTTATCTTCAGGAATAGGCGATACCCTGGACCTTCCGGAATCATTTCCACGAGTGTGCCATTGAGAACATTATCCCGTACCGGTTTGCGCAACTCAACTCCTTTTCTAATCAGGCGGATATCTTCCGGCCGGATACCGAAAACCACTTGATCTCCCACCTGGCAGGGGTAGTAGGGAAGGCAAACATTAAACTTGTTCCCTGCGATTTTCAAAAGATTCTTTTCAGGGTTGACTTCCGTTACTCTGCCGGTGAAAATATTCTTCATGCCCACAAAGCGTGCCACCCGACGGCTCTGAGGACGGTGAAAGACTTCCTCTCTGGTTCCAAACTGGAGAATCCGTCCGTTATCCAACACCGCAATTTTACCGCCAAGAGTATACGCTTCCTCAAGGTCATGGGTTACCATCAATATGGGAATGTTAAAATCGCGATGAACCCGCAACAGGTCCAATCTTAGTTTTCGGCGAATGAGTTCGTCCAGGTTGGAAAAAGGCTCGTCCAGCAGCAAAATATCCGGCTTGGTGATTAAAGCTCTGGCCAAAGCTACTCGCTGCTGCTGACCGCCCGATAGTTCCGTCACCTTCCTCTGCTCCAGCCCCTGAAGCCTTAAAAGGTCGATCAAATAAAGGGCTTCTCGTCTGATTTCTTCTTTAGAACCTCTGGCTCCAAAAAAAATATTTTGGTAAACAGTTAGATGAGGGAATAAAGCATAATTCTGAAAGACATAACCTACCCGTCTTCGGTAGGGGGGAAGTTGTCGGCCCCTTCTTGCCCCGGCAGGTTTTAAAAAGTAGGATACGTTTTTAACCCTAATAACACCTTCATCCGGCTCTATCAGCCCGGCCACCATGTGCAAGAGAGTCGATTTTCCGGCTCCGGAGGGCCCCAGCAGACAGATCAGTTCATTTCCCGCCGATAATGCTAAATCTATGGTAAAGGATGGGAGTTTCTTTTTAACCTGCATTTCCAGCATCTAACCAAGCCCCTTTCCTGCCAGCACTTTCACCGAAACCAGAACCAGAAAAGAAATAACGACCAGAAAAGCAGACATCACCATCGCCGCCGGAAAATCAGTTTCCATGGCACTGTACACTGCCAGGGGCAAGGTCTGGGTTCGCCCCGGCATATTGCCGGCAAATATCAAAGTTGCTCCGAACTCCCCTAAAGCTCGCGCCCAGGACATAATCAGTCCGCTGACCAGAGAAGGAAGCGCTAGGGGAAAAGTAACCCGCCAAAAGACTTGCCAGGGAGTTTTCCCCAAGGTCTGAGCAGCCCATTCCAGGTTCTTATCTACAGCCTGAAATCCGCTTTTAGCCGACCGTATAAAAAAGGGAGCAGCCACGAAAGTTTGGGCCATAACCACAGCCGGCAGGGAAAAAGGAAGAACCAACCCCATTTTGTACAACACTTCGCCAGCCAGTCCCCTGCGGCCGAAGGCGAGAAGTAACGCCATACCCGCTACCGCCGGCGGCAGAACCATGGGCAAATCCAACAACGTATCCAGGAAGACTTTCCCGCGCCAATTGCTGCGGGCCAAAAAATAAGCGGTCGGTAAACCAAGGCTCAGAATCAGTACCATAGAAATGCCTGTAGAAAGGGCACTTACTCTGAGCGCTTCTCGCACCAGCGGGCTCCTCAACCCGGCTATCAGGTCCGCTTGGGAAAAGGCGCCAAAAATAGAGAGTATGGGTAAAAGGATCAAAAAAAACCACACCAATGTCAATAGCCAATACATACTACCACATCCTTAACGGATAGGCAGGAACCCGAATTGAAGTAAAATCTCCTGCCCCCGGGAGGACATAAGGAAATCTATAAATTCCGCAGCAAGCTCTTTCTGTTTACCGTTCTTCCCGACGGCAATAAAGTATTTTGCTTCCACGTTGTACTCCGGCGGAATTTCCAGTACTTTAACCTGTTTTTTTAAATCCGGAGTAACATCCGTAGCATAAACCAATGCTCCTCCCGCCTCACCGAGGGCCACCTTGGCTACCACCTGCTTAACATTACTTTCCCAAGAAACCACATTTTCAATTACGCGCGATTTATACTGGGAACCGTAAAGACGGCCTAAATTGTCCAGGACCTGCTCTGAATAGGCACCCACCGGGACCCGAGGGTCTGCCAACACCAGGTTTTTAATCTTCACCAGGTCTCCCAGGTTTTCTATCCCCGCCTGTTCTTTAGCAATAACCGCCACCAGTCTGTTTTTAGCCATCAGACGAGGCTGCTCCGCTAGATTTTGCTCGACCGCTTCAGCCACATATCTCTCGTCTGCCGAAGCAAAGACATCCGCCTGAGCGCCAGCACTCAACTGCTGCATCAAAACTTGGCTCCCGGCAAAGTTGAGCTGAACCTTTACACCGGGGTGAAGTGCTTGAAAGGCGCGGGCTATCTCCCGGAAACTCTCAGTTAGAGATGAAGCCGCAAAAACCGTGAGGACCTCTTGTTCTTCATTTTTCGCACAACCATTAATCAAAAGTGAAAAAGCTAATACGATCATGCCCAATACTTTCCATCTGTCTAAGGCACTCACGCCCATCAGCCTCCGATCTGAAACATACTCCGTCGCTGATCCTGCCATCCTTCAGAGTCCATGGAATGCCGACGCGGCTTCCCCTGAATGGCTTGAGAAATAAGGGCCTGCAATTCTTCTTCCCGCGCTCCCTGACGGAGCGGCCCTTTAAGGTCAATCTCCCACTCGGAGTGCAGGCAGGGCCTGATTTGTCCCTGAGCCGTCAGTCTAATCCGGTTACAATGATTACAAAAATGGTTGCTCATAGCGGTAATAAATCCAATAGTCCCTAAAGCACCGGGCAAACGGTAGTATTTAGCAGGACCTCCCCCGGGCACCTCTTCATAGGCTACCAGGCTGCCCAATTCTTTCTCAATTTGTTCCTTGATTTCGTAATAGGGCACCCTTTTCTCTTCAGCCCAGGCATTGCATGTGCCGATAGGCATTAATTCAATAAATCTTACGTGTAGCGGAAACTCCATGGTCAGGCGGGCAAAATCAAGAATCTCGTCATCGTTAGAACCACGTATGATGACGGTATTGAGCTTCACCGGATGGAGGGAGGAAGCCAGTGCAGCCTTTATTCCTTGCCATACATCCGTTAAATTTCCACCCCTGGTAATTTCTTTAAACCTTTCAGGGCGCAAGGTATCTAAGCTTATGTTGACGCGGTTAAGCCCTGCCTCCTCCAGGCTCTTTAGATATCGGGCCAGCAAAATACCGTTGGTAGTCAGTGCTAGATCGTCAATACCGGGAACAGCAGAAAGTTTCCTCACCAACCTGACAATCCCCTTCCGGATCAGGGGTTCTCCACCGGTTAAGCGGAGTTTTCTGATCCCCACCGCAGCGGCTGCCCGCACAATGGTTTCGATTTCCTCCAACCGGAGGATATCCTCATGTTCTACCAGCTTGACCCCTTCCGGTGGCATGCAGTAAACACATCGTAAATTACACCTATCAGTTATCGAAATTCTCAAGTAATTGATTTCTCTTTGAAACCGGTCCTGCATTAATCGCCAACCCCTTGTCCACTTAAAATAAACAGGCGCCCCCGCAATAAAAGGCGCCGCGTCAAATCTCGTCGGGTCTCCTTTCCAAATGCGGGGGGCATGCCGGTTTCCCGCCATACCCTGGTGCTGCCGGAGCAGCACGGCCCATTTGCCATAGCCTGAGCCTTAGGCAAATAGGCTCGGAGAACATGTTTTTGCTTATAGTATAAGGAAAACTTAAAAAGTAAGCAAGGGGTTCTTCTTAACAAAATCGCAATAATTTGGATTATGCAATTCTTTGTTGATTTATGGTATAATTTTTTCCACAGAGGTGTAAAAAGTGAAAAAAAATCAGTTTCACTTCTTTCTGCTTACCTTTCTTGCAGTAATTCTAACAGGACTGACGCTGGCTCACTTTTCGCCTTTAAAAGCAGTCTATTGGTTTTTTGGTCTCGGTTTTGGGTTTGTTATTCAGCGGTCCCGTTTTTGCTTTGCCAGTGCCTTTCGCGACCCCATTCTCTTTGGCACCCTAAGCTTGACGAAAGCCGTGCTTTTAATGTTAATAATATCCACCATCGGATTTGCCGCTATTCAGTACAATTTTTTTGTACAGGGATTGACCATTCCCGGAAAAATCTACCCGGTTGGTTTAAATACAGCGCTCGGTGGTTTCCTTTTTGGTCTGGGTATGATTCTCGCCGGTGGCTGCGTCTGCAGTTGCCTGGCTCGTATCGGTGAAGGTTCTGTAATTTATTTATGGACTTTAGCGGGCCTTATATCCGGTTCCCTCCTGTGTATCTGGAGCTTTGGCTGGTGGGAGCAAGCTTTACCGGTGTGGCGACCGGTCTTTTTTCCGGATTATCTCGGCTGGGGGCCAGCCTTAATTGCCCAGGTAACCGTACTGGCAGGTATCTATTTCATCCTTTGTCGGATGGAAAGAAGCAGCATTGACAAGAGGGGGAAGGTTCAGCGTGGCAACCCACAGACTTGACGTTTTAGGAGAGGTTTGCCCCGTACCTCTGTTAAAAACTCAACAAATATGTCGAAGATTAAAAACCGGAGATACCCTGGTGGTAGAGACAAACTTCAGCCGTTCAGTTAGAAATATCCTGGACTGGGCTGAAAAAAACCGTTATGAGTTTACCGTAGAGTCTACTGAAAACGGTATCTGGCAAATCTTTTTGACCAAACAGGAATAGGCTGGTGAAAAGATGTCTAAAGAAGTATTACGGTTTCATGGTGTTTCTACCGGCTGGACGTATTGGTTTGGCGGTCTCCTCCTAGCACTTTTAAATATCATCCTCTTCGCCGCAACCCAAAAACCCTGGGGGATTTCGCTTGCTATAGCTAAATGGGGAGTTAAAATAGCCAGAGTCTTCGGCAGCCACCCGGAAAAATGGGCTTATTTCCAACATGGACACGATATTAGAGGTGAAGATACCTGGATGATTCTCGGCATGATAGCTGGATCTTTGCTCTCGACCTTGTTGTCATCAGATTTCCGATGGATAAAAATCCGGCGACGCCGCCAAATCATCCTCGCCCTAGGGGGAGGAGCGTTGATGGGGTTTGGTGCCCGGCTGGCCCATGGGTGTAATGTAGGCGCCTTTTTTAGTGCCATTTCTTCCCAATCTCTTCATGGCTGGGTTTTTGCTATCTTCGTCTTTGCCGGAGCTTATATCGGAGTAAAGCTATTGACCCGGATGTACCTATAATCGCCGTAGCCCGGGAGCCTATTCCCGGGCTACGGCATTTAATTTAACAAAACTCCAGTGTCTCGGGGGCAATAAACCGGATAAAACGCTTGGCTACTGGTTTTAAAAATTTATTTTTCATATAAAGGAGATAATAATCTATTTGAATGGGCAGCTCTTTGATCGGTATGGCCCTTAGAGTCCCCCGCCGGATATCCTTTTGGACCCCCTGCCGGCAGCAAATGGAAATAGCAAAACCAGCTTCCACCGCCGCTTTGATCCCCTCTAAACTGCTCATCTCGCTCACCACATTAAGTTCCGAAAGTTTTATCCCCTGGTTCTCCAGAGCTCTTTCCAAAGCCTCGCGAACCCCTGAACCTTTTTCCCGCACAATAAACCGCTCTTTCATCAATTCCTTTATAGTTATCTCTTCTTTTTGGGCCCAAAAGCCTTTATTAGGAACAATGACTACTACTTCGTCCGTAGCAATTTTCTTGGTGACCAGTCCCTTCTGACCAGGCAATTCAGTAGAACCTTCCACCAGGCCCAGTTCGACCTGTTGTTCGATGACCTTCTGAATAATTAACTTAGTGTTACCCACTTCTACCTTTAGCTTTACCTGCGGATATTTTTCCTGAAAAGCCCAGATGCTGCAGGGCAGGGCATGATTGCCGATAATGGAACTGGCTCCAATGACCAGCTCATCTTTTTCCACCCCGAAGACCCGATCCAGTTCCCTTTCCATCTGCTGGTGAATCTCCAATAACCGCCGGGCATATTCATAGACTACCCGACCGGCAGATGTCAAAATGACTCCCTGGGCAGTTCGTTCAAATAGTTTGGCGCCATAGTATTCTTCTAGATTTTGTATTTGCAGGCTTACTGCCGGCTGAGTAATATGCAGCAATTTGGCTGCTTTAGAAAAACTTTTAAGCCGGGCCACCTCGCAAAACAACTCCAGCTGGTTTAGGTTCACCCCTATCCCTCCCGGCTAGTTCTACTTTTCACTAATATATTCTAGCATAACATTATAACATTTTTTTTTAGTCCTTCTTACCAATAATTAGTGCCAATTAGTTACATGTTATAAGGATATAATAAAGACTCATAACCGCAACTGCCTGATATGTACTAAAATATAAATAGGGCAGAACAATTAGAAGCCCTTGGTTATATACAATCTATGTCTCGACTCTGTTGAAAAAGGAGGGTGTTTTTCATTCAAAAAGATTGTGAAAGTTCGCTCAAGCACAGAAGATTCTAGCAAATTTAAAAACTACCTAAAAAGGTCACTCAAATTATTTTTCGATTATTTGCTCCTAATTCCAAAATTCAAAAAAAGGGAGGTTGAACGAGTTGGCAAACATTTTGGACAAAGTTATTGAAGAACAAAAATTTAGCCGCAGGACCTTTTTAAAAGCCGCTACTGCGGTAACTGCCGCAGCCGGCTTAGAAGTGACCGGAACCAAGGCTGCTCATGCAGAAGATTTTACCTTACCTAATTACAAAGAAGTAGACAGTGTTTGTTCCCTCTGCAACGGTGGGTGCGGATTGAAGGTAATGATAGGACCAGATGGTAAAATTGCCCGGGTTTATGGTGATCCGGATAACCCGTATAACAAAGGGGGAATTTGCCCTAAGCCCATGGAAATGGCTCAAGCCATCTATAGCGAGCACAGAGTTTTATATCCCATGAAGAAAGTTAATGGCAAATTTGAACGAATCTCATGGGATGAAGCTATAGATATCATTGCGGAAAAACTCAAGTATTATTTGGATAATTACGGCAATTCGTCTATTATAGCATTTACTTCAAAAGTAGGACAGGCCGGGTGTAAGGAGGCCATGAAAACTTTCCAGCAGCTCACCGGAATAGCGACCTTCGGTACTACTCCTGTTTGCTATGCTACGGAAAAAAAGATCCTCACCTCCATGTTTGGGCAAGGTTGTGCCACCAATCCCATGGCCGATGTAGTAAACTCCAAAATCCTGCTAATGGTAGGCAATAACAATGCGGCCACCAAACCGGGGCAGTTCCACTGGATACAAGAAGCTCGCCGCCGGGGAATGAAGTTAATTGTAGTTGATGTTCGATATACTGATACTGCGAAAAATGCAGATGAGTTCTACATGATTAATCCCGGAACCGATGGTGCCCTCGGAATGGCCATGCTTAATGTGGTTATCAAAGAAAACATTTACGATAAAGACTTTGTTAACAATTATGTATTGGGCTTTGAAGCGTTGGCAGAAGCTGTAAAAGATTTTACCCCTAAAAAGGCAGCAGAAATTACCGGCATTCCTGAAGAAGCTATTGTTCGTTTAGCCCGGGAATTTGCCCGGTATAAAGGCGCTGGTATGTTTTATCCCGGTCGTGGGGTTGTGATGACCAATAACTCGAGCGGAACATTGTTGGCGTTTTATTCTTTGATGGCCATTCTGGGTAATGTAGGGAAGCCCGGTGCGGGTATTTTATCTCACTTAGCTTCCAGTTATGGTTCCGTAAAGAATATTGTTCCCCAAGAAGAAGTGGTTAAACCCGAAAGAAAATGGAAACATTATGAGATTTATGAAGGTATGGAAAAAGGTCAGATTAAGATGGTGTTAACCGCCGGTAATCCCTGCGTTACATGGCCTGATTCTATACGGATGAGAAAGGCGCTTGACGGAGTGGAATTTCATGTAAGTCATACCATATTCATGGATGATACCGCTGAGTTAGCTGATATAGTGCTTCCTGCCGCCCACTGGTTCGAGGTTTCCGGTCCCCAAAAAGGCGTGAATTGGGCGCTTATGTGGCGGGAAGCAGCCCATGCGCCTTTGGGTGAAGCAAAATCAGGGCAGGAATTTTATTACCTATTGGCTCAAAAAATGGGCTTTAATATGTCCTATTTTGTAAAAACCCCGGAAGAACACTGGGCCAGAATGGTCGAAAAGAACTCTAAAGTGGCGGGTATTACAATCGAACGAATGAAAAAGGAAAAGGCAGTACATTATCCCTGCAAATCCTTAAGTGAAAAACCTAAGTTAAAACCGCTGTATACTGATCTCAAATTTAAAACTCCCAGCGGTAAAATTGAAATTCAGCAACTTGACAAGAACCGTTTAAAAACAGAAATTGCGTATTATCAAGACCCGCTGGAAAGCCCGGGCAATTCTAAAGATAGGGCGAAGGATTACCCGTTGATGTTCAGTACCGCAAAGGTGGCAGCTCACTACCATAGCCAGTGCCAGTACAGTGCCTGGGCCAGGGAAATAGAGACGCCATATTTGGAAATTCACCCTGCTACTGCAGCTAAGTACGGGGTTAAAGACGGAGATAAAGTGGTGGTGGAAACCCCTTACGGTAAAATTACCCTGGCGGCTAAGCTAACGGAATTGATTTCTGAAAAAGTGGTTTCCACCCAGCCCTATTTTGGTTTAAAATCACCGTATAAGCAGGAGCCGGCCAATACTTTGTTTCCCGCTGACCACGATATCAATGGCAGTTTCCTGCAAAAGAACATCCAGTGTAGAATATACAAAGCTTAGAAAGGGGTGACGGTTGATGAGAAGGGCAATGTTAGTAGACTTGTCTCGCTGTGTGGGTTGCAAATCCTGTATAATTTCCTGCAAGCAAGAAAACGAAGTAATTCCCGGATTGTTTTATAACGAGTTAAAGGAAAAAGAAGGTAGTGATCATGAAGGGTTTTATAAATATACTTATCCCCGGTCTTGTATGCACTGTGATACCCCTACCTGCGTTAAGGTTTGTCCCGTAGGAGCAAACACCAAAAAAGAAGATGGCATAGTTTATCGGGAACCCAAAAAGTGTGTTGGCTGCAAATACTGTGTTAATACCTGTCCCTATAATGCTTCCAAATATAATGCACTGGCCGAAAAGGCAGAAAAATGTACATTCTGTATCAAGAGGGTAAGAAATGGGTTGAAACCGGCATGTGCTACAAACTGTCCGTCAGATGCCAGAACCTATGGGGAAATGAACGACTTGTTGGCGCTGGCCGAGAAGAGAAAAGCATCTTTAAAGGCAAAGGGTCAGGAAGCCGTTATTTACCGTGGTGATAAATTAAATACATCCATGATTTACTTGATTCCTGTGGGTGTAGATCTTCCTGGATTGCCTGCTCATCCCCAAATACCAACCAGTGTTGGGTTCTGGCAGGATATTGTTCAGCCGTTGGGCAAACTGGCCATGGGCAGCGTAGGCGCTGCGGTAATTACCAGTTTCCTGATTAACACCTTTAAGGCCGAAGATAAACCGGCGAAAGGGGGAAAAGTTAATGAAGGGTAAGGTATTGCGATTTAACAAAGCGGAAAGAATAGCTCACTGGGTCCATACAGTTTCATTTTTAACCTTATTACTGACCGGTCTGGCTTTATTCTCTATGAAACTTGGGAACATACTGGGGGTTTCTGGGATTCAAACAGCCCGTATGATTCACAGGTTCATGGCCATACCCTTTGCGATTGGTACACCCTTAGTGTTATTACTGGGTACGCCCAAGTCTACCTTCCGCTGGTTGAAAGATGTTTTCACCTGGGATAAGGATGACGTAAAATTTGTAATGGGATTTGCCAGGGAGTTTTTTGGGTTGGGTGCTGAATTACCTCCCCAAGGTAAATTTAATGCAGGAGAAAAAATTAATTCCATGCTCACCATCTTTGGCTCTATTATCCTGGCGGTTACCGGATTAATCATGTGGCAAGATCATCTTTTTCCCAGGGAAGTTGTGCAATGGATGTACCCCATTCATGATTTATTTGCCCTGGTGATGGGAGCAGTTATTATTGGCCACGCTTATTTAGCACTCTTGCATCCCGGTTCCAAGGAATCAATTAACGGTATGATTAGTGGATACGTATCAGAAGAGTTTGCTAAAAGCCACCACGAAAAATGGTTTATGCAAGAATTCAACCGTGACACAGGTGTAGATATCAAGAAAAGTGCTTGAAAAAAGAGTTGATAAAACATTTTCAACCCGCTCATCATAAACGTCATTAACCGTTTTATCAAAAAGATAGAGAATTCCTGAAGCAGTTGTCCTTAATTATCCTAACAGAGGGGGGAAAAGATAATGTTTGGCCTTTTACCGAATATCGGAGTCCCGGAACTGATTTTAATCTTGGTCCTTGCCCTCGTCATCTTTGGCCCCGGCAAACTGCCTGAAGTAGGCCGGGCCATTGGTAAAAGCATCCGGGAGTTCAAAAAAGCCACCAGCGAAGTCAAGGAAGAACTGGAAAGTACGGTAAAGGAATAAAACTAAGCCCACATTTTTGGTGGGCTTAGCCTTTAGCTCTGGTTGTGTAAAACCGGAGTTCACCTCTTTTCATTTTTCAAAGGGTGTGCCCATTACGGGCACACCCTCGAATGTTATTTGTTCTTCTGCTGCGGTTCTAATTCCGCAGTGATCTCTTCTTTAATCTCTTTGGAAGCATTCCTAAATTCCCTGATGGATTTACCCAGGGACCTACCGACTTCCGGCAACTTCCCCGGACCGAAAATGATCAACGCCAATACCAATATCAGAATCAGCTCGGGCACCCCTATACTTGGTAAGAAACCGAACATAGTTATCATTCTCCTTCTTTTATTTTTAGGCTTTTAACACTTCAACTCTCGTATCCAACTGAGCCGCTCCCCCGCCGACAGGGTCAGACTGAGCACCATAACTGAGTGCTTCGTCCCTCCTTAACAAGTAATTGACCGGGAAACCAGTTCCTCTTCCCAGGGCATAACCGGTGCCCGGAGTACCGGCCATACCGCTGGTATGACCGTACGGAGTAGCGTATGCTTGTTTGACACCGTCAATCTCTACCGGCCGGGATCCGTAGGCAAAATGTCCGTAACTAAAGGCCGCACCGACCACCCCTGGTCTAATTCTGGCAGTTACCAGCGCTGTGGCAGTAACTTCAGAATTAGCCGACCTTATCTTCACCTTAGCACCGCTCTTAATTCCTCGCTGGCGAGCATCCTCAGGATTTATCCAAAGCAGGTTTTCCGCCTCAATTTCTCTCAGCCAGACATCGCTGATATTGCGGTGAGTGCCCGTATAGGCACTTTTCCAGTTAATTAATACCAGGGGATAGGGATCATCCACCTTTTTACCGTTGTAAAAAGTCACTTCAGCCACCTTAGGCAAACCGTCAAAGAACTTCCCATCGTAGGAGTTCTTGGCCCCGGCTAATTTTTCATTGTAGAAGTTAACCTCGGAGGCCAATTTATATTTTAAATAAGGTCCGTCATATTCGTTGCCTCTAGCCTCAAAACGCCCGCCCCGGTTTAGAACATAGACCACCTTGCGCCATTCCTCCGGCTTCACTGCCCTCTTCCAGGCCTCTAAATCAAAAAACTTTCCTAGAGCCTTGCGGCGGGCCTTTTCGAAAATAGCCAGTTCCTCGTCATCAGCGTCCGGCACCGGCTCCTTCCCGTCATAGGCAATGTTGGCCACTACCTTGAGATAGAAGTCTTCCGCTCTGTTCAACGGACTGCCGTCCGGAAAGGCATTGTCCCCCACTCCCGGCAAGCCCATCTTTTTGGCAATATCAATGAGGACATCCTCTGCCTGGCGGACCTCCGGATAAACTCTGGTCACGGGCTGCTGGATATGGGATTCTTTCAACTCGAAATTGGGATAAATGACTTCTAAACCCCACCTCTCCAGATAAGTGCAATCAGGTAGAATATAGTCGGCATACATAGAAGTTTCCCCGATGACCACATCGGAAGCTACTATGAGCGGAATGATATTGGTATTCTTCAGTATTTCCACCTGCTCCTGTCCCAAAGGAGCCGAGACGACCGGCGAAATTCGGTGTATGAACAAGGCTTTAATGGGATAGGGATAACCGTCGGCAGCGCTCGGCAGCACTTCCTGGGTTAGATTAGCTGAAAACTGAAACCAGGGCCTTTTGGCCGGATAGCCGTCTCGTTTAAACAGGGAGGTCTTTTCATAGGCTTTTTTCGTCCGGTCTAGCGGAATCCCCCAGGCTTTAAACCCGTTGGGAACCTTAAGTACATCGTAGCGCCCGTTAAACAACTTGAACTTGGCTCCGGTGGTAATGCTACCCCCTTTCCAATCGTAATTACCGATAAGGTGATTAAGGCAGTTGATAGCCCTTAAGTTATAAAATCCGTTCACATGCATGGCAGGACCACGGTAGGAAATGATGGCCGCCTTTTTGCCATGGGAAGTAAACTCTCGGGCCAGTTCCACAATTTGTTCCACCTCAATCCGGCAGATACGGGCATACTCCTCTAAAGTATATTCCATCACCCGTTCTTTGAAAAGGGTAAAAACAGACTTAACGCGGATACCGTTGATTTCCGTATCTACTTCCAACTGACCCTCCTTAGCCTTATCATGGGGAACCGGGCGGCCGTTCTCCAACACCACCAACTGATCCTTGTTACCGATACCCAGGTCACTGGCCCGCAGCTTGGGCCGCTTCGGGTCGCTCAGGTTAACCAAATGGGTAGCATCGCTCCAGGTTGGTTCACCGTCTTCCGCCGCCGCCTGCCGGTTGGGATTGGTCAAATACCGCCGGTCATAACGATTGTTTTCGATAATCCAGCGAGCCATGGCCAGGGCCAATGCACCGTCAGTTCCTGGGTAGATAGGCACCCAAAGGTGAGCCTTTTCCGCAATCTTGCTCATCCGGGGGTCCACCACGGCCAGCTTCATGCCCCGTTTGAGGGCATTGGTGATTTTCGGCGCCAGCCAGGTGGGACCCTTATTGGCCACCAACGGGTTCGTCCCCCAGACAATCAAAAATTCCGCGTTATCAATGTCAGCATACATTCGTTTTTTGGGCTTGGGGCTGTTAAAGGACCGGATATTACCCATCACCCCGCTGACCCCACAAATACCCCCATGGTGGATGGTATTAATACTGCCCATGGTCTGTTTCCAAAACCGTTTCTGAAAGAAATCCCGCCGGTCTCCGAACAAACTAACCACCTGGTTGGCCTTTGGCCCCAGGTCAGGGTGGCGCGTGTCAATGAGGACGTCCCGGTATTTTTTATCAAACTCCTCCTGGCTCATTTCTCCTTTTTGAACCTTTTCCCAATCGGCCATCACGGGTTTCTCCGGGACAAAGGCCCAGATATCCTTCAATCCCGGGGTTCCCAGGTCAGGAGCACCATTAACAATTTCGTCGATAGCCTGCTCCCAAGAAATAGTTTGCCATTTGCCGCTACCCCGCGGGCCTACCCGCTTCAAAGGTTTGGTTACCCGTAAGGCGTCATAGGCCGTCTGAATGCCGGCCTGTCCCTTAAGGCATATGCGCCCCCCGCGAAAAGCGCGACCAACCCGCGCTACTTCTCCCTGGCCTTTTGCAGCCTCTTTCACCGGAGTATCGTAGGGGATTGCTCCGAAAGGAACCATATTCAGAGGACTGTACGGGTTTCCCGCCAGTTTACGAATAATCGAAGTGTACGGACCATCACCCGATGCAGGAGCGATCACTGCCTTGAGGGTACAGTGAGTGTTACACTGCTCACAGGTGGTATAAATGACATCCTCTGCCCCGTAGTCCTCAAAATCATCGCCCACCCCATGGGGATCATTCAGCCAAAGTTTTTCGATAGGAGGTAAAACAGTTCCGGTTATCAGGGGCTCTAGGGCAACCATCCCACCTGCTGCCATTGTCCCCTTAATAAAATTCCGGCGGCTAATCTTCTTAACAGCCTTTTCACAACTTTTGTCCTGTTTACTCATTTTCCTTCACCCCTTTATCAATTTCTTGCCGCACGTCAATGGGGAGCCCCGTTACCGCCAAACTGTAAAGGAATAATCCGAAAGCAATCACCCCAAGACTACTTGCCAGCTCAACCCAGGTGGGGAGATAATAACCTTCCGGCAGTCCTTCCATTACTGGCACAATCAAGGAAGGTAAAACAATATGGAACCGGACCGCCACAATACCGATGACTACCATGATTGCCGCAGCAGCAATGGCCGCGGGAGAATTTCTAGTTCTAGGATAAGCTAGAATGGCCAACGGGATAACGGCCCCGACCAGCATTTGGATACCCCAAAAGGACCAGGCAAACTGCCCGGCAAAAATGGTTTTGAGGGTGGCCAATTCAGTAGCCTCAAGCCCGTAGGCACCAATAAGAAATTCATAAAACTCGAGACCGAGGTCAATTGAAAGAAATAGCGCTAGCAGACCACCTAGGGATTTCAGCATTTCCCGGTCCGGTATTTGGCCGGAAACTTTTTTCCGGATGGTATAAGAAGCAATTAACAAGGCAGTCCCGGATACCAGCGCCGATACGATGAAAACGACCGGCAACAGAGCACTGTTCAGGTAAGGGCGGGCTTTCGCCACCGCAAAGAGGGCTCCGGTACCCCCATGGACACCAAAAATTGCGATGGGAATCCCAATGGCACCCAACACCTTCAAAATGCGATGGTCGCGCTTTACAGACTCCTCGCTTAAGTCTTTGCTTCCCAGGGTGCAGACCGCCGCTACGCGAGCCGCCCAGCCCGTTCCGCGAGAGGCACGAATTAAATCCTGTCGCATAGAAAAATACAACTCCGCTGCCAGCAATAAGATATAAATAACATAGAACCGGACTTCCCAGGCCAAAACACTAGTGGGGTTAAAATACCACAGAACATGCCAAAATCTTTCCATCCGGCCAAGATCGAGAAGAATAAAGGTAAGAGCTAGGACCATACTGATTATGGCCACCAGCAGGGCTTCCCGTCCCACTTTATGAAAACGTTCCATGCCAAACACATGGATAAAGGTAGATAGCAAGAAAGCCCCTGCACTCATCCCAACAAAGTAAATATAAAAAGCCACCCAGGTCCCCCAAGGAGTAATGGTCGTCAGACCTGTGCTGGCCAAGCCCTCTTTGGCCCGGATGATAAAAGCAACGACCCCCGCCACCATGGCCAGGACAAGAAGCCCGTACCAGACCAAGGCACCCCCTCTAGAAACCCGGGGTGAAACGACTCTGTCCGCTTCAGTCTCATTCTTATGAACCAATATGGAAGAATTTGTAGGACTACTCACCGTAAACACCTCCCTAATTCAATTCACTTCAGATAGATAACCCGGGGATGGGTACCTAGTTCCTCTTTAAGACGAAAAGCTCGCGGACTGGCAGCCAGTTTAGCCACGGTACTGTGGGGATCATTCAGGTCGCCGAAAAATCGGGCATCGCCGGGGCAAGTTTCTACGCAAGCCGGCTCTTCTCCCCGTTCCAACCGGTGGTAGCAAAAAGTGCATTTGCGCACAATCCCGGTCGGAATTTTTCCTTTTGTCCGCTTGCCCCAGTTCATCCCCCATTCATGGGCCTGCGCCGCAGAGTAGCCCACCATTTCCTGATCGTAACTGTCACCAAAATCAAAATAGCGGGCTCCGTAAGGACAATTCACGATACAGTATCGGCAGCCAATACAGCGTTCATAGTCCACGGCAGTAATACCGTTCTCCAGCTTATAGGTAGCCTGCACCGGGCAAACCTGGGCACAGGGTGGCCGGTCACACTGCATACAAGGGCGCGGCAGGTTAGTCCTGACTACATTAGGGAACCTACCCTGCTCTTCCTCCACCACAACATTGTAGGTTACCCCCGGCGGCGTACGGTTTTCTGCCTTGCAGGCAACTGTACAAGCATGGCATCCAATACATTTGCTGAGGTCAATGACCATAGCCCATCTAGGACTCCCGCCGTTACCACCTTTTTCTCCGGCCAGAGCAACCTTCAGTCCACTAAAAAACTCCCTTCTGCTTATACCGCCCATCTTGTCTCCTCCTTTCCGTGAAATTTGTAACTAGCTACTCCGGGATTGTGTAAAGTAGCAAAACAGGTGCCAACAAAAATAAATCACCGGTTAATTAACCGGTGCCCTGAAAAGTCAACGATTTGAGCTTAATCAATCATTTTATTCCTCTTCCATAGCAGTGACATTTTGTCCTTACGTGGTGACAAAATGTCACTGCTTCGTCATCATTCATCCAAATTATAGGCCTGGATTTTGCGATAGAGATTCCGAACACTAATCCCCAGTAAACGGGCTGCTTTTGCCCTGTTGCCGTTAACACTTCTAAGGGTGGCAGCAATATGTCTTTTTTCTACCTCCTCAAGCGTCATGCCAACCGAAATAGCCTCATTATTTTCATTGAAAAGATCTTCTTTTTTAATGACACTCCCCGAAGCCAAGAGAACTCCTCTTTCCACCATGTGAGCCAGTTCCCGCACATTGCCCGGAAAATCGTAAGCCATCAGGGCCCGCATCGCTTCCTCGTCTAAGCGAAGCTTCCTTTCCTCTCCGGCAAACTTAGTAATAAAATAGTCAACCAGCAGGGGGATATCCTCCTTACGCTCCCGTAAAGGCGGTACCACCAGCTTGAAAACATTAAGCCGGTAATAAAGGTCTTCCCGGAAACGGCCCTGCCGAATCTCTTCTTCAAGCCGCCGGTTGGTAGCCGCCACCACCCGCACATCAACATAACGTAGCCGGTTGTCCCCTACCCGCCTGAATTCTCCGGTCTCTAAAAAGCGCAGGAGTTTTACCTGTAATTGAGGATCTAGCTCGCCAATCTCATCAAGAAAGAGGGTTCCGCTGTCGGCTGCCTCCACCAGGCCTTTCTTTTGCATGACAGCACCCGTGAAGGCTCCTTTCTCGTGACCGAATAGCTCGCTTTCCAGCAAGTGTGCCGGTAGGGCCCCACAATTGACCACAATGAACGGCCGTCCCGCCCTAGGGCTCCACCCATGTAGAGCTTCGGCAATGAGTTCCTTTCCGGTACCGCTTTCTCCTTCAATGAGGACCGGTGAAGGGGACGCGGCCACTTTTCTCACCATCTCCTGCAGCCGGCGAATTTTCTCGCTTTCGCCGATGATCCGGCGGAAACCTAGATTTCTATTCAAGGCCTGCTGTAAACCTTTGTTTTGTCCCAGCAATTTTCTTTTCTCAACAGCTTTTTCTATCAGGATTTCCAATTCTTCCAGGTTACAGGGCTTGGTTAGATAGTCGTAGGCACCCAGTTTCATCGCCCGAATGGCCGTTTCAATAGTGCCGTGGCCAGTCAGCATCAACACCTGGGTTTCCGGCTGGGTCTCTTTGATCTTCTCTAAAAGCTCCAGACCGTCCATACCGGGCATTTTAAGGTCTACAATAGCCACGTCAAAAAACTCTTCCTCTAGCCGTTCCAGGGCTTCTGAACCCGATCCGGCACCAACTACGGCGAAACCCTTGCGCTGAAAACGCCGTACCAAGAGGTCCCGGAAGGTTTCTTCATCGTCCACAATCAGAATCCTAACTTGCCGTTTCATTTAATCCCTCCTTCCCCCGGCTAACAGGTAGACATACGGTCACTGTCGTCCCCTTACCGGTTTGACTGGTAACCTTGATCCGGCCTTTTAGTCTGGAAATAATACCGTAACAAATAGAAAGTCCTAACCCTGTACCCACTCCTGCCGGCTTGGTGGTAAAAAAGGGATCAAATATCTTAGGTAGTTGTTCCTCCGGAATCCCGCACCCAGTATCGCTTACTGTTACTTTAATATAGTTTTCTTCCAGAGAAGTACTTATAGTCAGGCGACCGGACTTGTCCATAGCGTCCAGGGCATTTTGAAAGAGATTGACAAAAACTTGTTGCAACTGCAAACGATCTGCCAGTACCGGTGGTAACTGGGGCTCCAGTTTTTTTTCGATTACGATGTCGGCCTGTTTAAACTGATATTCCAATAAAGCGAGCGCATCCTCGATAACGGAGTTAACAGATAATTCCTGTGGCTGCCATTCACTCTGTCGAGCAAAGTTCAACAGGTTTTGGGTAATCTTTTTCGCTCTGGCCACCTGTTCTTTTATCACCGTAAGGTAATGGATAAGCTCTCCTGATTCCAAGAGTTCTTCGGCTTTTTCGGTCTCCAGACGCTCCAGTAAATCCTGACTATACGCCGCAACGCTGGCCAGCGGATTGTTGATCTCGTGGGCCACTCCGGAAGCAAGGAGACCCACTGCTGCCAATTTGTCAGCCTGGACGACCATTGCTTCCATCTCCCGCTTTTGTTTAAGTTCTCTGGTCATCTGGTTAAAGGCAGCAACCAGCCGTCCAACTTCATCTTCGGACTTAAAATCTATAACATAGTCTAAATCTCCGGCTCCGACCCGTTTGACCCCCTCCTCCAGAATTTCAATGGGGCGGGTGAAGCGCAAAGCTGAACTAACACTGATAATGGTCACTAGCAGCGCCACCACCAGAGTAGCAAGGCCCAGTTTTAACGCCATCTGACGAATGGGTGTGAAAACCTGGTGGACCGGTTCTTCTATCACGACACCCCAGCCCAGAGAATTTACTGGAGCATAAACTCCCAATACTTCAAGACCGGTATAAGTTCGGTAACGGTGGGGTACCGGCAGCTTTGCCGGATCCGTCCCGCTGAGCAGTTCTTGTACGCAAAGAGAAGACAGTACAGACCGGTTACGCAGAACCTCACTGAAATCCGTATGCCCGATAAGCCTTCCCGTCTGATCCACAACCAACACATAACCGGCGTTCCCCGTCGGGATCTGCAATACCGCATCCATCACGTTACGTAGACTGACCCGAGCGGCGAGACCGCCCACCACCCTGGTTCCGCTAAGGTCCCTCACCGGTACGGCAATGGTTATCATCGGCCGGCCGTCTTCCCCCAGCTCGACCGGGCCGTGATAAGGACGGTCCTGAATAACAGTCCGAAATTCCGGTGTTTTTTCAACATTTCCTAAATCCTCCTGGATAATCACTTCGCGGCGGGAAACGCGGGCCAGTTCTTTTCCGCTGTTGTCCCACAATTTAACCTCTTCCAGAGAGGAAGTATCTTTGAGAATAGTGTACAGGAGACGTTCCCTTTCCCTGTAATCAGCCGTCAATAGTTGAACGTGGAAAGAATTGGCCGTCAGCATTAATTTTTCTTCTATCTTCTGCATCTGACCCTCAATTTCCCGGGCGATCTTCCGAGCAGTAGCCATTTCCCGACTCTGGATGGCCGACTCTAAGTTGAGACGAGCCGCCGAAATGTTAAGCAGGCCCAAAATCAGTAGCGGAATAATGGACATGATAAGGCTAAATGCTAAAACCCGGAACTTGAGGCGCCCTCGCCAACTAAAGATTTTGGAATTAATCACCGGGGCCAACTCCTTCCTGCTTCCTATCCAAAATCACGTCAGCGTAAGATAAACCGAAAGGCGAGATATTTAAACCGAGAACCCGGGCAGTGGAAAGGTTGACCACCAAGCGCAGGTCTTCCGGCAGCTCCACCGGAATACCAGCCGGGTCTTGACCGCGCAACACCTTTGCTACCAGGCGAGCGGCCTGAAAGCCCTGACTGTGAAAGGAAACACCGTAAGAAGCCAGATAACCCTGCTCCACTTCCTCCGCATATACTCCGATAACGGGTATTTTCTTCTGGAAAGAAAATTCAACCAATTGGTGGGTTGCCGATTCCAGATTAAAGCTGGGCAAAATAAGGATGGCATCTACCTCATGGTTGTTAACGGGAGACAAGATTTTGCCCAGTTCTTGGCGGGAATTAACCGCCACCAGGTGCGGTAAAATCCCCAATTTTTCCGCCACTTCCTGCGCCTTTTGTAAAGAAAAAGGAGTAGGCCTAACAATTGGGTCATACAGAATTATTACCTTCCTCACCTCAGGTAACAGCTTTTGCAAAAATTCTAATCTTTTGCCAGTAAGCTCTACATGAAAGTTGTCAACCCCTGTAATATTGGCGCCAGGGTTTCTCAGACTTTTCACCAGGCCGGTTTCGACACTGGAAGCAACACCCATGAACACCACCGGAATTTCCGTTTTTTCCGTGGCTAACTTGGCTGCTTCGGCCTCTATCCCTCCCGCCGCCACAATCACATCCGGATGGAGAGCCACCAGTTCTCTTGCCATGGGAAAGACCCTCTCCCGACTATACCGAGCATTTTTGACAATAAAGTGAACATTTTCTCCCTCGTAATAACCATAAGTCTTTAGTCCTTCTTTTAAGCCTGATAGCTTAGCCAGCCGGGCGTCACCGGAAACAAGAACACCGACTCGGAAAACGGGCTTCTTTTCTTCGTTATCAGTAAGAGCCATAGAGACAACTAAAATTACCAACAACGCTATCATAGTCAGGAAGATTAGACGTTTCTTTGCCATCCTAACCCACCCCTCTCAGAAAACTCCCATGCCAGGAAAAAACAATGAAATAATCACCGGACCCCAACTTCAGTTGGGCTTCCTAAGCCCCCTTTGTTCCAATTTTAAGTAAGGTCGCGTTAGGGTGTAGTTTTAATTCAGAAAAAAGGCCCATAGCCTTGTTAATCCAAGACCAGGGCATTAATTCTAATGTTTTTTTAATTATATCACAATTTCCAAAACAAACTATGACTGAAGAAACTGGGGGTTGTGTCAATAAGTAACAAGTTAAATAATCATCAATTTTCTTGTTTGGTAATAACCTACTACCGCAGGTTGGGCGCCAAACGGGCAGCAAAAAAAGGGTTCCAGGCAAATCACGGGAACCCCAAAACCTTTGAATTGCTGGTGGGGCTGTCCAGACTTGAACTGGAGACCTCTTGCATGTCAAGCAAGCGCTCTGACCAACTGAGCTACAGCCCCTCAATTAGTTTTAAGTTACTCTTTAATTATATTCATTTGATACCTAACCGTCAAGGGGTTGCAGGCGTCCTGAGAAACGCCGTCTTTTTGTCAGTGCCAGCACCGCCAGTTGCCGTTGCTCCTGCGTTAGGGAAAAGGCTTGGAGAAAAATTTTGCCTGTCCTTTAATGTATAGAGAAAAATTATGGACCCAAGGAAGAGTTAAAAAAAGGGAGCCAAAGGCGTTATCTCCTTTGGCTCTCAACTCCTATGCTAAATAGGAGGATGGTAGACATACGGTATTCTTTTACCACCTAGTGTATAGGTTTCCATATGGCCTCTTGTTATAGGGTATTAATTTCCTAAACTTTTTCTGCCAAATTGGTTCAGCTTCCAAGTCAAAAAATTGGCAAAAACGACCAACATAATACTCCAAAACTTTATAATCTTCATCAGTGGGTTCCAATACCTTCACTTCTTTTCCCAACTGATATTCCTGGATTTCTCCCCGAATGTACATCACTCCACCGTGCATTCCAGTACCACAGAAGTTACCTACGACTTCTTGACCCGTCTCTACGTTGAGGCCTAAAACTATGATGATACCTCCTGCCATGTACTCGCCCAGAAAGTCGCCAGCCGTTCCTCCAATGACAATAACTGGAACCTGGTCCTTGTACTCTTTCATATGAATACCTACCCGATATCCTACATTTCCTCTAATATAAATTTCACCGCCACGCATGGCATAGCCGGTTATATCACCGGCATCTCCATGAATAACTACCGTTCCCCCGTTCATAGTATTCCCTACTCCATCTTGAGCATTCCCTTTTACAATCAACTCAAGCCCGTCCATGTAAGCTGCCATGTCGTTGCCCGGAGTACCTTCAATAATTATCCTTTGCCTACCGCTGATACAGTCACCGATATATCTCTGGCCATTAACGTTCAACAACCTTATCTCTTCCGCCCCATTTGCTAAAACTTCTTTGATCTTTTCATTCAAATCTTTATAATATATCCCTTTGGCATCAATAGTTACCATCAGGCCACACCTCCGGACAACATACGACTCTTTCGTACAGATTCTGGGAAATAGATATACCCGAAGTCCTCCCGTATTAGAGCTTCCTTAAACGGACCAACGTTTATTTGATCATTAATCAAGCTCGTCAGTATTCCCGCACGGTCCACTTTATTAAGACAAATAAAACCGACTAAACGATCCTCTTTTAAAATTATTTTTTTATAATTTTGGTGTTCCGGCTGCGAAAGGGTGATAACCTCGTAACCTTCTCCTTCCGGATTTACAATCCCGGCGGTGATCATAGGCAGCCCGAAAAAGCCAATTGAATTCATGGCAAAACCGCCCGGGTAGGTCACTTCCTTTCCAGCCATATTTAATCCCGCCGTCTCGCCCTGCTTGTACGCCCCCGGTAGAATCGGAATAAGCCGCTGCTGACCATAAACAATGTCAAATCCCTGGGCTACATCCCCGGCGGCGTAAATATCTGCTACATTGGTCTGCATTTTTTCGTTAACTATAATCCCCCGGTCTACTTTTACCGGAGTTCCTTCCACCAAATCAATATTGGGCCGTACCCCGATGGCGATGATAAGAAAATCACAGGTAAGCTCTTTGCCATTTTGCAGGGTAACTCCGGTTACCTGCTTTTCTCCATGTATTTTCTGCGCAGTAGTGTTCAGTTCGAAGCAGATACCCTGCCGCTCCAAATGCTGCTGTACAATGGCCGCCGCTTCCCCATCGAGAATAGCGCTTAAGACACGATCGGCCAGCTCTACTACTGTCACCTGAACTCCCAGCAAACCAAGAGCCTCCGCAGCTTTAAGCCCAATTAGCCCGGCCCCTATTATTACCGCTTTGGCTCCCGGCCGCGCAACTTCTTTTATTTTTTCTACATCATCAAGTTTCAGAAAGGTAAACACCCGCTCTTTGTCAAGTCCATCTACCGGCGGCACAAAGGGTTTACTACCTGTAGCTATCAGCAAGCGGTCATAGGATACCGCTTCACCATTCTCCAGCTCAACCCGTTTTCCGGTCACATCGATTTTGGTTGCCTTTATTCCCAATAAAGGTTCCACCCGGTTTTGGTTGTAAAACTCTTTTTTCCGGTAAATCATCTTTTCTTTACTGACTTTCCCGGCCAAATAGTAGGATATCAGCGGACGGGAATAAGTATGATAAGGCTCGTCACTAATTATCGTTATAGGGTTGTCTGAATCTACTTTCCTTATTCCTTCTACAGCTCCGATACCGGCTGCCGAGTTGCCAATGATGACATAATGCAAAACCAACACCCCCCTGTAGCTTATCCGGCCTTTACTTGTTCTTCCCGTTCCTCGTATACCAGTGCTTCATTAGGACAGTTCTTGACACAGGCCGGCAAATCATCTATACCACTGCAGAGATCGCATTTGGAGGCAACTTTCTTCCCCGATTCATCCCGTCGAATGGCCCCGTGAGGACAGACAAGAATGCAGGTCCAACAACCGACACACCTTTCTTCTTCATTGGTAACTACTCCGGTCACCGGATCCTTCTGCATGGCTCCGGTAATACATGCCTTGGTACAGGGAGCCTCTTCACAGTGACGGCACTGAAGCGCAAATGAAACCTCACCCTTCTCCTCGACCGTTACTCGGGGAAGAGGACGGGGCTTTTGCTTCTTAAAAGCTTTCACAATATTATCGGGATAATTCGAGTGAGCAACAATGCAGTGTATCTCACACAGCCGGCATCCAACACAGTACTCTTCCCTGGCATATACCCGTTTCATGCTCTCCCTCCTGTACTCACTGCCTTACTCCCCTGCCGCTTTAATACCGAGGATTTTTAGCTCCCTATCCGTTAGTCCAATTCCCCGCAACATTAAGCGATTCCCCCGCAAACTGTCGATCGCGTTAATACCCATTCCGCCAAGCATTTCTTTAATTTCATGCTTCCAGGCCCGCAACAAGTTAGCCGCCCGGCGGGCTCCAATTTCGGGATTTAATCGCTTAACCAATTTAGGATCTTGGGTAGCAATTCCCCAGTTACATTTTCCGGTATAGCACTTCTGGCACACGTGACAACCCAATGCAATTAAAGCTGCCGTACCGATATATACGGCATCCGCACCCAGCGCAACAGCCTTAACTACGTCAGCACTGTTGCGAATACTACCTGCAATAATAAGGGAAACCTGATTCCTTATCCCTTCCTGGCGCAAACGAGTATCAACCGCTGCCAAGGCAAACTCGATAGGGATTCCCACATTATCCCGCGTCCGTAGCGGCGCCGCACCCGTCCCGCCTCGATAACCATCGATAACTATGGCATCAGCACCGGCTCTAGCTATTCCTGAAGCAATAGCTGCCACATTATGAACCGCCGCGATCTTTACAAAAACTGGTTTCTCATAGTTGGTAGCTTCCTTAAGCGAGTAAATCAATTGCCGCAAGTCCTCTATAGAATATATATCGTGGTGCGGCGCGGGAGAAATTGCATCCGTGCCTTCAGGTATCATCCGGGTCTGGGATACCTGTAATCCCACTTTTTCTCCCGGCAGGTGTCCCCCAATTCCCGGCTTGGCCCCCTGGCCAATCTTTATTTCTATAGCCGCACCGGCACGTAAATAGTCAGGATGGACACCAAATCTGCCCGAGGCTACCTGCACGATAGTGTTTTTCCCATAACGGTAAAGGTCTTTATGCAGTCCTCCTTCACCGGTATTGTAAAACGTGCCCTCTTGCTCCGCAGCTCGGGCCAAAGACTTGATGGCATTCAGGCTAATGGAGCCGAAGGACATGGCAGAAAACATCACTGGCACTTCCAGTTCAAGTTGTGGGGGAATCTTTTCCGCCAGTTTCCCGTTTTCTATTTTTAACCGTTCCGGTTTTCTGCCTATAAACGTCTTCAATTCCATAGGCTCTCGCAGCGGGTCAATGGACGGGTTGGTAACCTGACTGGCGTTAATTAACATATGGTCCCAGTACACCGGATAAGGTCGATCGTTTCCCATTCCGGTAAGCAAAATACCACCAGTTTCAGCCTGTTTGTAAATTGCGTTGATATAGTCAGGAGTCCAATTTGCGTTTTGCCGGTAGTCCAGAGGAAAACGCCTGATGGTTAAGGCTCGGGTAGGACACATTACCACACACCGGTGGCATCCAACACACTCCATTTCATCGGAAAATACCCGACCTTCTTCTTCATCATATTTATGAACTTCGTTGGCACACTGCCGAACGCATACCTGACAGTCAATGCAGCGGTCTCTGTCTCGTTCTATTAGAAAGTTTGGCATTTGAAGACTTAAAGCCAATTGCGCTCACCCCTTCTAGAATACAAATGCCCGGTTCTCCATCTGGAAAGTTATGTTTTCTAATTCGGCGTTCTTAGCTTCGGAAGTCTCCAGCCAACCGATCACCGGTTCCCCACCTTTAGGCGACCAAACCCGCTCTGGATCAGGGCAAATTTCCCTGATAGCCGACTCCTCACTGGCGACATAGAGAAAATCCCCTTTGGTAGCTGCGGTAAGAGGACGCAATTTTATACGGTCGTTGAGAGCCATCATTCCGCTGCTAGATCCCACTATAATGGAAAAAGGACCATTCACCAGCAGGCTGCTGTAAACACACCGGATGGTTTTCACCAGCTCCCGTTTCTCCGGGTCCAGCCGGTCAATTTGCGTCCAGAAAGGTGAGGCTACAGCGGTAACCGCTACATCCAAAGGCAAACCCTGTTTGCGTAGTAAAAAGTCAAAAATGTAGGTAATAACTTCCGTATCGGTTTGCAAAGTGCACTCATAACCAAACATTTCGAGGTAACGGCGATTGGCATCATAGGAAGATATCTCCCCGTTATGCACTACTGCCCAATCCAGCAGGGTAAAGGGATGCGCTCCGCCCCACCATCCCGGTGTGTTAGTGGGAAAACGCCCGTGGGCCATCCAGATATAACCTTTATACTCCTCCAACCGGTAAAATTCACCTATGTCCTCGGGATAGCCGACCCCCTTAAAGGCTCCCATATTTTTGCCACTAGAAAAAACGTAAGCTCCTCGGATACTGCTGTTAATTTCCATTACGCATTTAACTACAAAATCATTAGCCCCTACATCGGATTGCAAAATTTTCTCCGGCTTAGGCTTAACAAAGTAGCGCCACACCAGAGGAGGCTTTTCAATAGCGGGAACCTTCCGGGTAGGTATCTGTTCTGCTATCTCCACATTGAAATTTCGATTGAGAAAATGTTCCGTGTCTTCCCGGGCTTTCGTATCATCGTAAAAAAGGTGAAATGCATAATAATCCTTTAATTCAGGATAAATACCGTAGGCAGCAAAGCCTCCACCCAAACCATTTCCCCGGTCATGCATCAAAGCTATCGATTTAATGATGTCTTCTCCGGAGAAAACCTCTCCCTTTTTATTCATAACCCCGCTGATAGCGCACCCTGAAGGTATACGCACCTGTCCTTCCCTGAATGTCACAGTACCATCCTCCCTTTATATCACTTTCTTATCTACCGTTTTTAAAACTTGGTTAAATACTGTTCAATTTCCCACTGGTGTACCTGTATGCGATACTCGTCCCACTCCCGCCGCTTGGCTTCCATAAACCGCTGGTAAATATGGGGACCTAAAGCAGACTTAATAACTTCGTCTTTTTCCAGATAATCCAGCGCCGCGGCCAAATTTTCTGGCAAGCTGTCAATGCCCAGCTCAGACCTTTCCGCCGGGCTCATCTGGTAAATGTTTCTGTCCGTTGGCGGCGGGGGTTCGATCTTATGCTTAATCCCGTCCAGGCCTGCTTTCAACATCACGGCAATCGCCAGGTAAGGGTTGCTAGAAGGATCTGGATTTCTAAGCTCAACTCGCGTACCTAAACCGCGCCGGGCTGGTATACGTATCAAAGGACTCCGATTACGCGCCGACCAAGCGATGTAGACAGGTGCCTCATATCCGGGAACCAACCGTTTATACGAATTAACGGTAGGGTTGGTTATAGCTGTCATAGCCTTAATATGTTTTATTAAACCGCCGATATAGTAATAAGCCGTCTGGCTTAATTCCAGTTTGCCTTCAGGGTCATAAAAAGCATTCCGGTCTCCTTCAAAAAGGGACTGGTTACAATGCATTCCGGAACCATTTATTCCAACAATAGGCTTGGGCATGAAAGTAGCATGAAGTCCATGGCGCTGGGCCAGGGTTCTTACTACATATCGGAAAGTAACTATCTTATCGGCCGTAGCCAGAGCCTCATCGTATTTGAAGTCAATTTCATGCTGTCCCGGAGCCACTTCATGATGAGAGGCTTCAACCTGAAAACCCATTTGCTGCAGAGTTAACACTATATCCCGTCGAGCGTTCTCTCCTAAATCTACAGGAGTAAGGTCGAAATAGCCGGCCCGGTCATGAGTGATTAAGGTAGGCCTTCCTTTTTCATCTGTTTGGAAAAGAAAGAACTCCGCTTCCGGCCCCACGTTCATCGTATAACCCATTTCTCGGGCTTCAGCCAGTACCTTCTTTAGAGCATGACGGGGACATCCGGCAAAAGGAGTTCCGTCAGGATTGTACACATCGCAAATCAATCGGGCTACCGCTCCCTGTTGCGGGCGCCAGGGAAAGATAACAAAGGTAGAAGGATCCGGTCGCAAGTACATGTCCGACTCCTCTATACGGGCAAACCCATCAATAGAAGAGCCGTCAAACATCAGCTCTCCCTCTAGAGCTTTCTCCAACTGTTCTACCGTAATAGCCACATTTTTTAAAATTCCGAAGATATCCGTAAACTGTAAGCGAATAAATTGAACATCGTATTCTTTGGCCAGTTTAAGAACATCCTCTTTGGTTAGTTTTGACACTCCTAGGGACCTCCTCGATTTACCAATTATTGGTAGATAAAAACAAAAAGCGTCCCCTACAGGTCCGTACCGACCTGTTAAATGGGGACGCCATTGCCCACCAACATCCGGAGACGCCATTGCCTCCTGCGTTAAATTGTCCCTGCGCTTAAAAGGCATTATACCATAAAAGCACCAAATTGCAATAGCAGATATCAATGTATACTGTATGTCCGAACAGGATTCTACATAATTCTACTTCTTACCGTTTTTACTGATGTCATGAGCCAAAATAATTGCCTCCGCTATTGCCCGCATAGAAACACATTTATCCATACTTTGCTTCTGGATACGGCGGAATGCCTGACCTTCCGTTAACCCCAGGGTTTCCATCAGGATCCCTTTGGCCCTTTCCACCAATTTTCGGGTTTCCAGAGTTTCCTTTAACCGGTTAACCTCCTGCTCCAACTTCAACATTTTCTGAAAATTAACCAGGGTTACCTCTACCAGCGGCAACAAACTGCTCTCCTCAACCGGCTTGACCAAAAAAGCAAAAACCCAGTGTTCTTTCGCCTTTTCCACGTAGTCCTTCTGCCAGTTAGGCGTAAGCAATATCACGGGGGCGAGTTTATCTTCTTCAATGATTTTAGCTATTTCTAGACCATTCATACCGGGAAGTTCTACGTCAAGAATTACTAGATCCGGTGCCATAGACCGTATCATGCGTAACGCAATATGCCCTTCCTCCGCTTCCCCGGTAACTAAATATCCTTCTTTAGTAAGGATAGTTTTTAATTTTTTCAGCAGTGAGGAATCGTTGGTTGCAATAAATATTTTACACCTGTACATACGAACACCTCTGTAACAACCATAAAAGGATAGGTTATGTAACAATAAACATGAAAAATATAAAAAGGCCTCCCCACAGATTGAAATATGTACCATGAGGACGCCTTTGCCCTACAAGTTCTGCATAATATTAATTTTAAGCTACACTTGTAGTAAATTATATCAAAGCTTGGCGAAAAGACAATAGGTTTTTACTAAAATATATTGTATACACCCGCACCCTATTTTTCAACAGTGCAGATCTTGAATAAAGGCATTGCGGTAGGAAAGAATAACATAAAGAAACTATATTCCTAAGAATTAAAGGAGGTTATGAATTTGCTGGGGGCCGAGGTATCTCTTTATCCGCTTAAAACCAGTAATGCTAGTTCTATTATCACTGAAGCGATCAATTCATTACACGGACAAAATCTAACCTTTACCGTTGGTTCTATAAGTACAGAAATCCGCGGCGAACCGGAAGCGATTTGGAACGGTTTGAAAACTATGTTTAACAAGGCCCAGCAATCGGGAGAAGTCAGTATGGTAGTTACTCTAACCAATGCGGCCGATTAAACGCAGTAAACCCAGACCAGAGGTCTGGGTTTAGTTTCAAACTTAATAAAAACCTTTTTGGGCCGTTGCCGGAACTGCAAAGCCTCCGCTTAGAACTGATTTGTAAAATTCTAATGTGTTTTCGGTCATTATTTCTTTAGTATATAACTTTTCCACCATCTGGCGGCCGACCTCACCCATCTTCCGTGCCCGCGCCGGTCTTTTGAGCAACCTTATACATTTTTCAGCCAGGTCTTCCGGGTTCCTGCGTTCAACTATAAAACCGTTTTCCCCATGGCGGACAATTTCCGGCATACCGCCTGACCTGCTTACAACAATAGGTTTCGCTGTAGCCATAGATTCCAGCATAACCAATCCAAAGGGTTCCTCAAAACTGGAAGGGTAAATACAAATTTCGGCCGTTTGGTAAATGCGAGGCATGGTGGGCCAGGGAAAATGAGTGGCAAATACATTGTTTTGCAGACCAAATTCTTCCACTAACCCCATAACCATGTTAACTTCTCTTTCCTGACAATCGACCCAATCCACAATTTTTTGGTTACCTGACATGACTAAGAGTACCTCAGGAAACTCCTTGGCAATGATTTTCAAAGCCCTTACACTGTAATCACAGCCTTTAGCAAGGCTCATTCTGGCTGGATGGAAAATAATACGTCTTCCTTTAAATTGGGGGTATTCCTCTAAAATTTTTTGTAGATCTTCTTCAGTGGGCGGTTTGAATTTTTCGGCGTCAATTCCGTGATGGATAACCTTTATCCTTTCTGCTCGATATCCTGCTTTAATTAATTCTTTCTTAATATAGTAGCTGACGGCAATAACTCCATCCCAAATTTCTGCCATTTTGATCATTTTCCCCCAAAGTTCATCATCCCAGACGTTGTGGGCAGTTAATATCAAAGGAATATCTGTTTTTGCTCGAATTTCAGCTAAAATTTCTGTGTGCACAGGGCTGAAATAGTGCATGTTATGGGCATGTATCAGCTCAGGCTGAGCTTCTTCAATAAACTCAATTATTTCTTTTTTTATTTGTCCTGCTAAACTACTAACTTTTAAAGAACGGAGATTATTCAGATTCATTAAAGGCGTTCGTACAACTCTTACTCCTTGATAATAACTTTCTTCATCTTCGTTATCTTCGGAACCGGTTAAGAGATGTACTTGGCATCCTCGTTTTACTAATTCAGGAGCCAAGATGGCCAAATGAGTTTCGACCCCACCGATAGTTGGCGGGAAAGCCCAGTGTAATATAGCTATGTTCACTACCAAATTCCCTCCCTGGGTCGATCTTCTTTGAAAGTCATTAAAAATTATATGAAATTGTAGTTAGAGACTTGCCAAACTTATTGTACAGAGGAATTTCAGCAGCTAAAAAGCGAGGAGACAACTCCCCGCCAGTCAGCCAACCATCCGTAGAGGTTTGTTATAAATATTTTTGCCAATTTTAACGTTTTTATTAATCCACCTATTACCAGCCGTCAAAGGAAACGGAATTACAGGGATATTATAGCTCAAAGCCTAAACTTTACAGTTCATATTTAAAGTCGGTTAGGAGATGATAAATTGTAGATAACGTTTAAAACTAAACTAAGGAGGGCTTTATTATGACTATTGGTCAAAAAATGCATACTACCCTAGCCAGCTTAGAAGGGGCCATAGCTGATTTCAAAACTTTTGCCTTAGAAACCCAAGATCAAAATGCAAAACAACAGTTTTCTGCCTACGCTAAACAGTTAGAAGATATCACTAACGGACTTAAAGGAAGAGTAAATTATATTGAAAGTCAGGAACCTACCTACAAGCAATATCAGCAGTAGCACCATGAACCACGCGGTGGGACGGGTCTAAAAGCACCGTCCCTCTCTTTTAATCTTTAATCAGGTTGCACTACTTGGATTTCATCAAATCCTTCGGTTTCTTCGGGCCATTCAAATTGGTATGCCATGATTTTTATTATTTCTGCCGGCACCTTGTCTTGGGTTCTTCTTTCATTACGATACAAGCATTCTTCCAAAGAGGTATTCATGACGACGACTCGGGTGCGCGCCTTGAACTGATCGGCAATTTTTTTAATTAAACGCCGCCGTTGCCTGGTTATGTTAGTAGCATCGAATATAATATCCCTTCCCTGTTTAAGATATCCTCGTAATTTGCTAAAAGCTATCTGCCAAACTTCTGGTTCCAGCCGGAGGTCGTACTGGATACCAAATTCTTTCCACCGAATTTCATCGGTGCTGATCACCGCATCGGTTTTAGCATTTTTTTCAATCCAAGTGCTTTTTCCGGAACCTGGCAGTCCAACCATAATCGTTACCATACTCAATTGCTTTCACCTACAGCCATTATCTTCTGAAGTATATTGTCTCCCGGAATACAGCATCCATGCTAAAAATCATCCATAAATAATAAAAGAATATCTTATCAGCTCCTTGGAAAACTATATCTAAAGGAGGGATGTGGTTTGAGTGCACAAAAGAAAAGAAATTTTCTATCTATGTTGATTTATCCTCTATCCATCATAAGTGGAATTTTGCTCACCAGATTCTTCCGTCGCAGGTTACAAAAAGGATAACCCCAAATATCTCGACCGGCTCCAGTAAAACAGCCGGTTACTTTTTGTCCGAAATGACTTCCAATTTATATAACGGAACAAAACGGTAATTATTAGAATTGCTTTCCCCATCTTTTAAAATGGCTATTCTCTCCCCAGCCTTATTACGGGTAAACTCAATAATGTAAAACATAATTTTACAACCGCTTTCCTTTATGATTACCCGATCACCTTTTTTCATCTTTTCACCCATTGTAACCTGTACGCCCGCTATAACTCGTCTTATTACTAACAATAAAAGGTAATACAACCATATTATTCATTATTAATAATCTCTATAATTCTACCGTGATCCAGCCTTATCTGTCGCTGGGCTAATTGCCCCACTTCGGGATCATGGGTAACCATTATTATGCTGTGGCCTTCCCGGTGCAATTTCTGAAAAAGTTCCAATACTAATTTTTCATTTGTCTCATCCAGATTACCGGTAGGCTCGTCAGCTAGAATCAATTTTGGATAATTAATTAAAGCTCGGGCTATACATACTCTCTGTTGTTCGCCCCCTGATAGCTGGCTGGGCAAATGATGGGCTCTTTCCGCCAGCCCTACCCGTTCCAGAGCTGCAAAAGCTTCTTTTTCATCAGGCATGCTGTGATAATACTGAGCCACCATGACATTTTCCAAAGCTGTCAAATAAGGAATAAGATGAAACTGTTGAAAAACAAGTCCTATTTTATCCCTACGCAGCTCGGTTAATTGTTTCTCATTTAGCCGTGCCGTATCGACCCCGTCAATAAGTACTTTCCCGGAAGTAGGTTTATCCATGCCTCCAATAATATTAAGCAACGTGGTTTTTCCGGAACCTGAAGGTCCCATAATGGAAACCCATTCCCCCGCCGCTACCTGTAAACTGACATTATTTAAAGCTTGAACACTGCCGTATTTCTTGGAAACATTTTGCATCTCCAATATCATGACTTCCCCTCCTTAATCTCCTTTGAGAACTATTCTCCTTTGAGAACTGCCGCCGGCTGCACTTCCACGGCCGTCTTAACCGGTATTAAACTGGCTAAGCACACAACTATGATAGAAGTAAACAAGGCCAGAGGAACTACTGAAAATCTTAGCGATATAGGGGCCTGAAAAACACTCCAACCTATAAACTGGGCCAGCAAGTAACCCATAGCGATGCCTAAAGTTCCGCCTAATAAACCTAAAATAATGCTTTCTCCCAAAAACTCCAAAATAATATTTCTGTCGTAAGCCCCCAAAGCTTTTTTAAGGCCGATTTCCCGCCGGCGTTCCACTATCATCGTCATCATGATGCTGGAAACGCAAAGCAAGGTGGAAAGAAAAATTATTATTACCACCAGGTATACTAAAGCACTTATCCTCTCGAGTATCTGCCCCTCCGAGCGGGATATCTGCCTGATCGGTCTCATACTAACTTCAGTAAGGGAACTATTGATTTTTTCCGCCTTTTCTTCCAACTCCTGTCCTGACCCCATGACACTAAAATACGCTATGTGGGCTTGAGCCGGCTTTTCCAGAAGTTCTTGGGCCACCGCCAGGTTGACAAACACTTGATTATCTTCCGTGCTGCCAGTGGTAACAATACCCGCCACCTCAACCCCTATTCCGCGTCCTGTTGAGGGATTGACTAGGGTAATTTTGTCACCCTCAGAGAGCTGCAGCTTTTCTGCTACCGCCGTTCCTATGATAGCCGATCTTCGTTCCTCACGGCTAGTAATCCAGTTACCCTTTACCTCCCAGTAAGGACTGATATGTCTGACCTGATCCATCCAAGTTCCTACCAGGACCAGCCTTTGGGAATTAACTTTTACCACCCCATACAGAAATGGCGCATAACCCAACAATTTATCGGCCGCAAAAAAGGCCGCCGCTTTCTCTATTTTTTCTTCCCTGAGCAATCCTGCCTTCGAAGCTGGCAGCAGCACCATATTGGCACCGTAGGCCCTTAATTCCTTGCTCATTTTTAAACCTATATCGTAATAAACATTAACCATTCCAAAAATAACCGCTGTGCCGATAGCAATGGCCAAAGCAGCTATGCCTACTTGAGATTTCCTTTTAAAGAAAGCACGGCTGATAAGCCGCCAATACATTGCCGACCTTTTCATAAAGCTCCCCTCCTACCTTCCATGCAAAACCTCAGCCGGATTAAGTCGAATAATCAGCCGTACAGCCGCTAGACTCCCGGCCAAAGCCGTAACCACAGCCACTAAAAGAACTAAAGGGAAAACCAGTATTTTTATGGGAACACTGCTTCCAAAAACGGTATAGCCTACCATTTGCGCAAAACCTAAACCTACCAAATACCCTGCCAAGCCTCCCACCAGCCCGACGATAACGGCTTCCGTAAGGAACAAGGCTACCACTGCTAAAACCTGCGCTCCTAACCCCTTCAGAAGACCTATTTCTTTGCTTCGTTGTAAAACATTAGTGGTCATAAGGCTGGAAATCCCCAAAGCCGAACTAATCAAAGCGGCCAGGCTGACTACCAGCATCAACAGCTGAATTTTCTTCAAAATTTTCCCTTCCGACTGGGAAACCTGGCGGATAGCCTTTACTTTCGTTCCCGGAATTGCTTCTTCCAACTGGTAGGCAATGGCGCTCACATAAGCAGTACAATACCAACGCTCAAACTCTTCCGGGGTTAAAGAATCAGGGTCTTTGGCCGCCTTCCTGGCCAGCTCGTTTTCCGGAGTTGTCAACGCACTGACCTCTACCTTGGAAACCTTGCCCTTCAAATTCATTATTTCCTGTAAATAGGATAAAGGCACAAATATATTCTGGTCATCTTGTCCTCCGGCATTAACTATACCCGCTACCCGAAGTTTCCTTCTCTTTAAACCCTCCAGTGTTTCCACCTGCACTTCTATCTTATCACCAGGTTTTAAGGCCATGGAATTGGCCAGTTGTATACCTACCAGGGCATCACCGGAGTTATCGTCATCTTTTACCCAGTTCCCGTGAATTTCCCACCACGGCTTAATTTGTTTTACACCGGTAATTATTTTTTCTCCCGTAGGCAGCTCAAGTTCTTTCTCAAACCAGGTACCAATAAGAGCGACTTTTTCCCGGGTGTCACCTATCCCGGCTACTCCCTCCAGGTAGGGGGCAAAGCCAACAATGTTATGCCGCCAAAAAATCATCTTAATCTTGGGCAACTCTTCCTCCTCTATGTACTGCCGTTCCGCCAGAGGATTGTAGTCTATACCCCCGATTTTTACCGGGAGCGTATCCATCTGCGGCTCCATCAGCAGATTGGCTCCGTAAGTCTTCAATTCCCGGCTAATTTTATCTCCAATATCCAGGGAAACACTCAGCATAGCCGTAACTAAAGACGCACTAAAGGCTACAGCCGCGAAAGCCAACAATTTCCGCCTGAATTCCCGTATAAAGGACTTGCTTATCATACGCCAAAACACTCTGGTCACCGCCTACTCTTTAAAAATATCTTTTTTCTTTTCCAGGTCCTCAACGGTAATGATTAAATTCCCTTTTTCAATCCGGTGTTCTAAGGGAATTGGATTGCAGCCCCCCGGAAATCCTATGGTAGGTGTGTTGATAACCACGTCGCAGTTTAAACATACTACACTGTCTTTTCTCTGGTAATAACCTACCACACCACAAATGTTGCAGGCATCCAAAGCTACGCCGAAAACCTTCCCTTCCCCTTTCTGGATAACAATAAACCGCATCTCCGTCCCATCGGAAGCAGTATAGGCAAATCGATGAAGCTGTCCGTCGCTAACCTCCTCCAGGCTTATTCGGATTGCCCCCTCCTGGGGAGTTACCGGAACCGCAGGGGATAATTCTATCTTTCGATTAGCGTAAGCATAGTTCCCAACCAGCAGAGTAACAACCGATACCAACATAAAAACAGCTGATCCAGCCCAACGCATCTGGTTACGAAGGCGGGCCTTTTCTTTACGCACCTGGGCCGGGTTAAGTCCCTGCGACGGAACAGCAAAATGCTTTTTACCCATGACCGCCAGTATGTATATGCCGCTAATTACGAGGTACCCGTAAAACAGCTTCGGACGATGGTTAATAAGCGGCACCATAACTTTCAAGGCCAGAGGGGTCAACGGAAGGATACCGTTAACGAACGCTATTTGTAAAACGGTGATGAGCTGCCTCAGGAAGGCGATAGAAAATATACCGGCTGCCGTTAAGAAAAAGACTGCTTTATTTAAACGAACTCCGGCCCGAACAAGACTCAAGCCCAAAACAAAAGCCAACAAAACACCGGTTATACCCCCGAAAATCTTCAGGATCAACTCTGTATTTAAGTAGCTAGTTGTCTGAATAAATATCCGGGTGGGAAAAAGGACTATATTCATGCCCGGAACTAAAATCACCAAGAATAGCATAACCGGCACCGCTACCCGGACCAGCAAGGGGTTGAGGGAAAAACGCTTTCCCCTGAAGCCCTCTGCTAGTAACCACAACAAAATTAACAGCAGGGTTATGGTTGCTAATAGAGATAGTGTCCCCTCCACTATTTCCCGGTTCCCAAAATTGGCCACCGCCAGACCGGTGAATAAGCTCATG
The DNA here is from genome assembly GCF_002207765.1 of Calderihabitans maritimus. Taxonomy (NCBI): domain Bacteria; kingdom Bacillati; phylum Bacillota; class Clostridia; order Neomoorellales; family Calderihabitantaceae; genus Calderihabitans; species Calderihabitans maritimus. The sequence goes on along the minus strand of NZ_BDGJ01000042.1, from coordinate 71,981 downwards.
ACAACAGAAGCTCCCAGTCCCATCCTGGCGGGAACTTCCAGGCTGCTTGTCCTTTTCTGAGCCAAAATCAACAGGAAGGCGACAATAACCGCCGCTTCTACACTAGGGACCAAAGTTTCTATCAGGGCCTTTAACATGTTCAGCACCTTCTTTTTGTTTATTCTTGGATATAGGGTACAAGCCTGGATCCCAAGGGAACCCAGGCTATCCAAGTTAGAATTTGCGCGGGATATAGTCGAACGTCCACTCTACCTCGATAGGCTTATTCCATAAGCGACCCTCCACACCGGTTTCACTATCGCTATGTAGAACTAATCCCTGTTTAACCGGTGATTCGATAATGTATTTCAGCCTATATTTTCCTGCTCCCAGCATTTTGACATTTGCTCCATAATGAGGCCCGTCGGCAGCATTCATAGGCATGAATGTCCCTTTTCTTTCTTCCCCCGTATCCAAGTTCTTCAGTTCATAATGGACCGTAAGGTAAGGAATGAATTCACCAAAGCCAAAACCGTTGGGATTTTCTTTCAAAGCTCGGATGTCTGCTTCCAGATGGATGTCCGCTTCCTCCGGCTTGAGACCGGCCTGTGCTTCCGGCTCCATAGCCGCCGGTTGGAAATAAACGGCAGCAATTTCCATCCCTTCGACCTCCTGCGGATCCCCTACCGGATACTCCCGAAATCCTCCTGCGTTATCGCTGGAGGTGTCCTGGCCTTTACTGCTACCAGGCGTGTTCGAAGAAGTAGTAGTGTCAGCTTTGCTGCAACCCGCCACCCAGACCGTCAGAGCTATAACCAGCAGTAGATAAACCCACTTGCGTCTCATCAGACCAGCCTCCTCTCGTGGTTGCCTATTGTTACCATTTTCTTCCTAAATAGGTAAAAGTCCACTTGACCTCAATTGGCTTTTGCCACCAGCGCCCTTCTACTCCCGTCTCTTTGTCCACGGGGAGCAAATAACTTTCCGGGGCCTCGATTATATAGGTAAGTTCATACTGACCCGCCCCCATCATCTTTATATTGGCCCCGTAATGCGGGCCGTCGCTGGCCACCATGGGCATAAAGGTCCCCTCTTGTTTTTGCCCGTTATCTAAATTTTTCAGCTTATAATGAACAGTCAGGTACGGAATGAATTCTCCGAAACCAAAGCCCAACTTATTATTCTTCAAGGCCCGGATATCGGCTTCGATATGAATGTCTGCCTCTTCCGGACTTAAACCAGCTTGATTCTCCGGCCACATAGTTACCGGCTGGAAGTACACTGCCGCTATTTCCATCCCTTCTACCTCTTGGGGATCTCCAATCGGAAATTCTTGAAAACCCATAGCCATACCGACCAGCAGACTTAACACCAGCAGCACGGAAATAAAGATACCCGGGAACTTTAAGGCAGGTGACATTTTCATTAATCCTTCTCCTCCTCCGTTGAATTTAAATATCTTTGCTTTTGTTAAGACTTGAGAAACTTTTAAATCTGCAGCCATTTTCACCTCCTAAAGGAAGTTTTTTCCGCTGCCTTACGGGAAGTAAAATAATGGTATATTATTCCTCCTAAGGCCGCTATTACCAATAGCAACTGTAAAGAAAGGCCTTCCCAGGTAGGATAAATCCCGAGGAAACCTATAGCCGGCAGTCCATTCACGGAGGTTATCCCCAACACTCCCCCTTCCTGCAGTTCTCGGACCCCTTCGCCGGCAAAGACGAAAGCCAGGTAATACATCAGAGCGCTGGTGCCGATGAAAAACGGCTTAAGGGGTAATCGCACGCTGCCATAACGCACTATATAAAAAACAATTGCTAAAATAAGACATCCTAAGACAAAGCCTGAAATTATCATGCCAAGGTGGTTACCCTCTTCCCCTGATAATAACGCCTGGTAGAAAAGAACCGTCTCTGCACCCTCCCGGTAAACCGCTAGAAAAGAAGCAAACCATAAGGCTAAACTGCTGCCCTTGGTCAAAGACGCCTTTACTTTACCCTCTATGTAAGCCTGCCATTTTTCGGCTTCTACCTTACTAATCAGCCAGTAGCTCACCATAAATAGCACCGCCATGGCTAAAAGCATAGTTACTCCTTCCAAAATCTCCTGGCTGGCACCGCTAATCTTAAATACAAACTTTATAGCTAGCGCGGTTAAAACACTGGCTCCAATAGCCGTCAGGGCACTCCCGTAGATGGTTTTGACTTTATCCTCGTTTCCCGTCTTAACCAAATAGGCAATTATGGCCCCCATGATCAATATTGCTTCAAAACCTTCCCGGACTATAATGCCCAGGGAATATAGGAAGGTGCTTACCGGACCGCTGGCTTCCTCCTGCAAAAGCGACGCATCTTCTTCCAACATGGCCACCAGCTCTTCAATCGCTTGTTTGACTTCATCCGGTTTAATGTTTTGGTCCATCATTTTTTTGACCTCTGTAAATGCATACTCGATTTCATAAGCCCGTCGCGAGGAAATATTCAGCCGAATAGCCTGTTCCATCTCTTCTCCCTCAAAGGGCCCAAAATAAGCCTCATCTACCAACTTTTTAGCTCCCTGAACATTTCCTTGTTGATAGACTGCCAGGGATTGGTTTAGCAGTTCCTCAATGTCCGCCACCACCTTGTCCCATGAACGGGCCGCCATAGCCGTCTGGCCCAACAGCAAAATTAAGACTAGCGCAAGGGACACCGCTTTGGCAAAAGGAATTGAAACTTGCAACCTGTTCTCTCCGAAACAATGCATAAGCATCCTCCTTTTAAATGATTTTCACCCCTAAGTTCGCCAGTGATTATCACTAACAATTATTTAATTATAATAATTTTTTTCATAATATATAAGGGTTTAACCCCATAATCCGGTATTGTTTCATCGTTTCAGGACAATTATTGATAATAATTATCACTGGACTATAATAATTATTGATATTGATTCTCATTGTTAATGTTTATTATATTGCCCAAATTAAACTTTGTCAATAGGTTTTCTAGGATAAAGTAAAAATAAACATTCGCTCTTTTCTTAGCAAACACGGAGGAATAGAGGAAGGGAAATGGGTGCCGAAAGTACGGCACCCATTTAGCGCGGACAGTGAAGAGAGTTCAAATTTGGAAAAACTTCTGGAGAGAATCAGCCCCCTGGATTTCCTTGAAGGCTTTACCTTCCGATGGTATATATAGCCTTGCCTTCCCATCATCAAAGTTAAAGCAGTAGCTGTACAGTATCCTGTACCCGTCCGGGGCCCAGAAGGCCTGTTTGAGGCAAATGTCTTCCATAAATACATGGTAGTATTCAGGTATAGAGGATTTTATACTGTTCCACAGTCTGTTCAGGTCAGTTTCAAGGGTAACGCCGAAGGCTTTAGCAAGCCCCTCAAGTACTTCCAGGTTGGTTAAACCGCCTTTGGGGGCAAGGGAAGCCTCTAGCTTCTGTATGCGCCTTTCTGCATTGGTGTAAGTTCCGGTGCTTTCGGCAAAGCTTGCTGCCGGCAGCACTACTTGGGCCTTTTCGGCGGACGGGGTCAGGAACAGGTCCTGGACAACTAAGAGGTCTAGATCCGCCGGGTCTGCTGCCGTCAATTCTTCCCCGAATAGGATAGCTGCCTTCACTTCTCGCCAGTTTATTTCTTCCGCTGATTTCCTTATGCCCATATCGTAGACTCCCTGGCTGTTGCTGAAGGGCTTAAGCAAAATTATGCCCTTTCTAGGTGAGCCTATCTTGCCTGTTATAACGGCCAGGTTGGCCAGAAGCTTGGCCGCTTCTTTACTGACGGTGCATTCATCTATCACTATCATGGCGGACCGGGAGCGGTTGTAAAGTTCAGCAATTTTCACTGCTATTGGTGACGGATCAGTCGATTTTAGTGCTTCCTCCAACTGAGCAAAACCAACTGCCCTTTTATCTACCTTCTCTTGATTAAGGTTAAGAATCTTTATTGAATGCTTCAGTATACCTTTAAAGATGTCCAGGCTGTTATCACCATAGACTTCTATTTCCGCCCCCTCGCCCGTCCTAATCTTGGCCGGGCTTATGGTAACTAGCTTAGCACCTTGTTTAACTGCAGAGAGTATTTTCATTCCCATAATAGGATGATTCTGGTAAAGCTCTCCGCCGACATAAAGTATTAGGTCTGTTGAGGCCAGTTCATCCAAAGTATTTGAAGAAGCATTGTATCCTAATACTTTTTCCAAATCTGTATTAAAGCTGTTGGCCGAGCTTGCAACATTGTCGGTGACGAGGCACTCCTTTGCCAGCCTAGTTAACAAGAAGCTTTCTTCATTAGTATATCTGGGAGAAACAAGGACGGCTACGCTGTTATTCCCGTGCTTTGACCTTATGCTGTTTATTTGCTTAGCTGTATAGGTAAAGGCTTCTTCCCAAGTTACCTCCTTCAGCCGGCCATCTATCCTTATCATGGGTTTGGTTATCCTTCTTCTGTCCTGAACATAGCCAAATCCAAAGCGCCCCTTTGCGCACAGCAGCCCGCCATCGACAGGGCTCTCCCGGTCGGGTAGGGCCCTCAGCAACATGGACCCCTTGGAGGTAAGCTTTATATTACATCCAAGGCTGCAGTAAGAGCATACCGTAGAATGCTGTTCTTCCTGTACGGGTACGGCTTTATCAACCGGGAGTTTTTCCTGCAAGGCTCCTACGGGGCACACTGATACACACTGGCCGCAGGATATGCAGTCTGTGTCCTGTAACTTCATACCGAATTCGGGCATAACGGTAGTTTCAAATCCTCTGTTTACAAAACCAAGGACGGTTAACCCGGTTACTTCATTGCATATCCTTACGCAAAGTCCGCAGAGTATGCATTTATTAGGGTCTCTATCGATGAAGGGGTGGTTATCTTCAAAGTCAGGATGACTTTTTTCTCCGGCCAGCTTTTCCGGTTCTACTCCGTAAATATTGGAATAGCAGATTAATTTACATTCAAATAAATCTCGACACCCGCATTCAAGACACCTGCTTGCTTCCTGCTTGGCCTCTTCTTCCCTGTACCTTTCCGATATTTCGAGGAAATTATTTTTACGGCTCGCAGGCTCCCTAACCTTCTGTTCCACCCGTGGAATTCTCTCTTTATCTGCAAAATCTTCTTTGGTTAAGTCTTCCCGGGTTACATAGTACTGCTCCTTAACAGGTATTAACTTGCCGGCCAGGTAATCGGATATTGCTCGGGCAGCCTTTTTACCCTGAGCAATGGCTTCTATGGCTATGCCCGGTCCTGTAGCCCCGTCCCCTCCGGCAAACACTCCTGGAAGGGAGGTTTGGAAGGTTGCTTCGTCATATTGGATTGTTCCCCATTTGGTGAGCACAAGGCTTTCTAGGCCGGAAGAGTCTACCTGCTGCCCTATGGCAGCTATTACCGTATCCACGTCAAAGGTTACTTCCTCTCCTTCTATGGGAACAGGACGCCTTCTACCCGAGGCATCAGGTTCTCCCATTTTCATTTTCTGGCAGCGTAACTTAGAAACCTTCCCCCCTTCCCCTATGACCTCAACGGGGGATAACAAAAAGTGAAATTCTACTCCTTCTTCTTTAGCTTCAATGATTTCTATTTCTTCGGCAGGCATTTCCTCAATAGTTCTTCTGTATATGACAAGTACTCGCTCTGCCCCCAATCTAACCGCTGTTCTGGCGGCATCCATCGCCGTATTGCCGCCTCCTATAACTGCTACCGTATTTCCTATTTTTACCGACTTATTCTGGGCAACCTTAATGAGAAATTCAATACCTCCATAAACCCCTTCCAGGTCTTCCCCCGGGCAGCCTATTCTTGAACTCTTCCATGCTCCTATAGCTACAAACACTGCATCATAGTTATTTAACAGGTAGGAAAAGGATATGTCCTTTCCTACTTTAACATTCGTTATGATTTCTACGCCCATTTCTTTTATCTGCGCTATCTCTTTATCCAACACATCTTTGGGAAGCCTGTATTGGGGTATACCGTATCTCAACATGCCTCCTGGCTGGGGCATTGCTTCATATACAACCGGTTTATGCCCTTCCAAAGCAAGATAATAGCCGCAGGTAAGGCCTGCAGGACCCCCTCCCACTATGGCAACCTTTTTGCCGGTAGGGGGTTTCTTATTAATTTTAACATCCTTTCCCCTTTCAAGCACTATATCTCCTACAAATCTTTTCAGGGCAGCTATAGCCACCGGCTGGTCTATGAAGTTTCTTCTACATGCATCCTCACAGGGATGGGGACATACCCTTCCTATGCTCGCCGGAAAAGGCAGTTTTTCCTTTATCAAAGCAACTGCCTGCTCATATTCCCCGTTAGCAATAAGCCCTACATAGCCCTGGCAGTCCGTCTGGGCAGGGCAGGCACGCTGACAGGGCGCCTTACAGTCCCCCGTGTGATTGGACAGCATTAGCTCAAGAGCCATCTTTCGAGACTGATCGATTTTCGGGGAACGAGTTTTTACTATCATACCCGGGGAAATTTCGGTAGCACAGGCCCTTAATAGCTTGGGCATTCCTTCTATCTCCACCACACACAGACCACAGGCTCCGTATACTTTTAACCTATCGTCATAGCATAGATTAGGGATATCTATGCCGTTTTCTTCCGCAACCTGTAGAATGGTCTGTCCCTTGTATCCTGTTACTTCCCGTCCATCTATATTAAGCTTTATCTTTGCCATGCGAGAACCTCCCCCTTAATTAATCTCTACAGCGCCAAAAGGACAAACTTCTTTGCAGTTTCCGCATTTCATGCAACCATCCTGTCTAATGTGGTAAGGTTCTTTTTTACTTCCTTCTATTACCGAAACGGGACATTTCTTAGCACACAGGCCACAGCTTCTGCATTTTTCCTTATTTATAACGTAAGTAATTAAGGCCTTACAGTGCTTAGAAGGACATCTTTTCTCCCTAATATGAGCTTCATACTCGCCTCTAAAATATCTCAAAGTGGTAAGAACAGGGTTGGGCGCAGTTTGTCCGAGACCGCACAGGGACCCTTCCTTGACCCTTAGCGCTAGGCTTTCCAAGATTTCTAGGTCTTCCTCTTTCCCCTTGCCCTCGGTTATGCGGTTCAGTATTTCCAGCATTCTTTTTGTTCCTAAGCGGCAGTAGGTGCACTTACCGCAGGACTCCTTTTGGGTAAAATCAAGGAAAAATCTAGCCATATCCACCATGCATGTGGAGTCATCCATGACTATCATGCCGCCAGAGCCCATTATGGCTCCCGTCTTGGTAATGGACTCATAGTCAACCGGTGTATCTAATAGGTGAGCGGGGATACACCCTCCTGAAGGGCCCCCCATCTGAACCGCTTTTATCTCCCTGTCTCCCTTTATTCCACCACCTATATCGAATATAACCTCCCGGAGGGAAAGGCCCATGGGCACCTCTACCAGTCCACCGTGCTTTATCTTACCTGCCAGGGCAAATACCTTTGTTCCCTTGCTTTTTTCCGTGCCGTATCTGGCAAAGGCAGCTCCCCCATGTTGCAATATCCATGGTACATTGGCATAGGTCTCAACATTGTTTATATTTGTAGGCTTACCCCAATAACCCGACTGAGCCGGGAAGGGAGGTTTGAGCCTGGGCATGCCCCTTTCCCCTTCCAGAGAGGCTATAAGGGCTGTTTCTTCACCGCAGACAAAGGCACCTGCCCCCTGCTTTATTCTTATCGTAAAGTTGAAATCGGAGCCGAATAGATTCTCACCCAATAGCCCCCTGGCTTCAGCTTGTTCAATGGCTATTTCTAGCCTCTTTATGGCCAGGGGATATTCAGCCCTAACGTAGATTATACCTTCCTGGGCTCCAATGGCATAGCCTGCAATCATCATCCCTTCAAGTAAAGAATGAGGGTCTCCTTCCAGTATACTCCTATCCATAAAGGCGCCGGGGTCTCCCTCATCTGCGTTGCACACTACGTACTTGGGGCTCCCTGGGGCTTCCCTGGTTGCATTCCATTTAAACCAAGTAGGGAATCCTGCTCCTCCTCTACCCCTCAGGCCCGAAGCCTTGATCTCTTCAATTACTTCCTTCTGGGACATGGAAGTAACAGCTTTCTTTATTCCTTCATAGCCGCCCCTGCCGATATAGTCGTCTATGTTTTCGGGGTTGATTATACCGCAGTTTCTTAGGGCTATCCTTACCTGCTTCTGAAGGACGGAGGCGGGATGGTCACTGCTGGAAACCACATATTCTTCCACCGGTGTTTTCCCTATTACATGTTTATCTATTATCTCGGACACCATTTCGGGGGTTACTTTACCGTAAATATAAATCTTGTCCCCTTCCACAACATTAACTAAAGGCTCTAGATAACAAAGGCCTATACACCCTGTGCTTTCTACCTTTACCTCCGCTTCCCTGTTTTTAAGCTCTTCTTTAATTACGGAGAGTATCTTATTTCCCCCGGCAGCCACTCCGCAGCTGCCCAATCCTACCATTATTTTCAATTGAAACACCTCCTACGCCCCCTGCTCTTGCTTGGATATTCCCCTGATTATTTGCCTTGCCTTATCAGGAGTTAATTCGCCATAGGTTTCGCCATCAATCATCATTACCGGCGCTAGGCTGCAGCAGCCCAGGCAGGCCACATTTTGAAGGGTAAACATACCATCAGGGGTAGTTTCGCCTTCCTTTATCTTCAGCTCATCGCACAGGGCTGTCATAATATTTTCCGAGCCGTTAACATGGCAGGCAGTACCCTGGCAGAGAAGTATCACGTGCTTTCCCACAGGAGTAAGCCTGAACTGAGTATAAAAAGTTGCCACCCCATAAACGGTTGCCGGCTTCACCCCAGTTCTGGCGGCTATAAATTTGAGAACTTCAACCGGCAAATAATTGTAAATATCCTGAGCCTTTTGCAGTATGGTAATAAGGCTTCCTGGACTTTGGGCATATTTTTCTAAAACGGGTTCAAGTAAAGACAAGTCAACTGCCTCATCGGCCTTGGGAAATTTCTTTTCCAGTTTTTCTTCACACCTGTTAGTGCATCCCATAGTTCACACCCCTTTGCATATATTAAAATTTCTTCTCTGACAATCCATTCATACTTTCTTGGCCGTCCTCTCTGCCCCAACTGGCTTTCCGCAGCCGCCCTTAATAACGCCTTCTAACATCCCATCGGACTACTTTAAGCAAGGGCGATTTAAAATCAAAGCCCGGGAACGCCCGGACCAGAGACCCCGGGGCTCGTCTATCGCCGGCCCCAACTTATGGTGCCGCTTCCCCCATTGTCACTATTCTGCAGTTGGACTTCTATTTCCTCTTTGGATAAATAGATTATTTTTCAGCTCCCTCATCAGGTGCGTACAATACTATCTCCTTGACTTTTTAAGGACCTTTATAGTTTAATTTTGAAATAATTTACATAGCAGGTACCGGGATATAAAAATTCTCAAATCTTTTCTGAAACACTATGATGTGAGATAGCTTGTTGTCCAGTTGATCTAAAATTCCCTCTAGCTGCTGGGGCAAATTGATAATTTTGATTTAATTGACCTGTTTAGGACAACTCACTTTTTCCCCGCTTCTGCATACAATACTTATGGAAATAACGATACAGTGGCACGGGGGCAACGGGGTCCTTAAACCATATGATTACGGCTTAGGGACCTTTTCTTGTTAGCTTAAACAAGCCTCGGGAGGTGAAAGTTAACTTTCAATATTTTCTGTAGCCGGGCTATCATTTTCATCATTAGTTGGGAGGGATGAAACTATATGTGCGGAATTGCCGGTTGGATAGACTGGGAAGCAAATCTTACTCACCAGCGTGCGACAGTAGAAGCTATGGGCGACACATTGGCATGCCGGGGCCCGGACGCGGCCGGAACCTGGCTTTCACGGCATGTAGCGCTGACGCACCGCCGCCTGATCGTTGTGGATCCCGAAGGAGGAAACCAGCCCATGATCCGCGAGCGAGGCAATCAAACATATGTGATAACTTACAACGGAGAACTTTATAATACTCCTGAGCTACGTCGAGAACTGGAGCAACGAGGATACTTTTTCCGAGGGCACTCCGATACTGAGGTTCTCTTAGTGGCTTTTATGGAATGGGGTCCGGAGTGCGTCCACCGCCTCAACGGGATTTTTGCCTTCGCTATCTGGAGCGAAGCCGACCAAAGCCTGTTCCTGGCTCGTGATCGTTTGGGCGTCAAACCCCTCTTCTTCACACACCAGGGTAACACTTTGCTATTTGCCTCAGAAATAAAATCCCTCCTGGCTCACCCGGCAGTTCAGCCGGAGGTGGATGCGGAGGGCCTGGCCGAAATTTTTGGCTTAGGTCCGGCCCGTACACCAGGACATGGAGTTTTTCGGGGGATCTCAGAGCTTAAACCCGGATACTGGCTCATTTACGACCGGAAGGGAATGCACAAACATCAATACTGGGCTCTGGAAAGCCGGCCCCATCCTGATGACCTGACCACCACTGTTGCCACTGTACGTCAATTGGTTCAGGACGCCGTTGAACGACAGCTAGTGGCCGACGTACCCGTATGTGTATTGCTTTCAGGCGGCTTGGATTCCAGCGCTATAGCAGCCTTCGCCGCCGGCGCACTAGCCCAAACCAGTTCTTCACCCCTCAACACTTATTCGGTAGATTACGTCGATAACGAACGGTATTTCCAACCTGACGATTTTCAACCCAACTCCGATACCCAGTGGGTATGGCGAGTATCCAAATTTCTTGGAACCAAACATCACCCTGTTGTAATCGATACTCCTCAGTTAGTAGACTCCCTGACAACAGCCGTTAAAGCCCGGGACCTGCCCGGAATGGCTGATGTAGATGCCTCGCTATATCTGTTCTGCCGCGAAATTAAAAAGGAAGCTACTGTAGCCCTGTCGGGCGAATGCGCGGACGAGGTGTTTGGCGGTTATCCCTGGTTTCACCGGGAGGAGACCTTGACCGCCCAAACTTTTCCCTGGTCATTGAGTTTACGGGAAAGACTGAGCATCCTATCGCCGGAGTTGCTAAAATTGATTCGCCCGGAAGAATATGTTGCTGAACGGTATCGAGAGGCTTTGGCCGAAGTCCCATACCTTTCCGGAGAAAATCCTGACGAAGCCCGGATGCGGCAGATGTTCTACCTTAACCTCACCCGCTGGATGCCTACGCTCTTGGATCGCAAAGACCGCATGAGTATGGCCGTCGGTCTTGAGGTACGGGTACCGTTCTGCGATCACCGCCTGGTCGAATACCTTTGGAACGTCCCGTGGTCCATGAAAAAGTGTGACGGGAGAGAAAAGGGTCTCCTACGGCGGGCATTGGTAGGAGTACTGCCCGAAGACGTGCTGATGCGGCGGAAAAGTCCCTATCCGAAGACCCACAATCCCGCTTACCTGGAGGCCGTCCGTAAATGGCTCAAAGAAATCCTTGAAGATTCTGCCTCGCCCCTGCTTCCATTAATCAACGTGGATACCGTCAAAGCAATGACCAAACAAGAAGGAAACCTGTTAACCCGGCCCTGGTTCGGTCAGTTGATGACCGGTCCCCAACTTTTTGCGTACCTGATCCAGATAGACATCTGGCTGCGGGAATACCGCGTATCCATTCGCTAGTATTACAGACCTATTGCAGCATTACTATTAGTTGCCAATAGCATCCTCTTGTAACCTTATAAAAACTTCCTACATATGATGTGGCCAGAGATTCTGATGAAGCTAATCAGGGAGGGCGAAAGACTTGTCCAAAGGAAAATTGAAAAAAGTTTTTCCCGGTGGTAATACGTGTAGGGGATTCTACTCTTTTTACGACTACATTATTGAACCGGATGCCACCCGTATTTTCGTAATCAAAGGCGGACCAGGGGTAGGCAAGTCTACTTTTATGCGTAAAATCGGCGAAGCCATGATTGAAAGAGGGTTTGACGTCGAGTTTCATTGTTGTTCCTCTGATAACGGATCTTTGGATGGTGTGGTAATCCCGGCCATTGGTGTGGCCATGATCGACGGCACGGCACCCCACAGGGTCGTGTCTACCCAAAAAAACAGCGGACAAGCCTTCGAGGTAGTTGTTTTTAAATAAGGTTTGCGGCGCTTCCTAATTACCGGCAGCTTTCAGCTCCGGAAGGACAGTGACCGTGCATTTAAAAGTCCACTGCGGGACCGGTAGGTTGGATAATCTGAGGAAGAGCGTCTGCAGCGCCTGAAGTTTGTGGTCAATAACTCCCAATTTCGGATCCTTCCCGTCTGCCGAGGAAAAACCTGGATTCAAAAACCCTCTTAGAGTGTCCGGCCAGTGATTGGCTTAAGGCTTACGGTCACCCGGTCTGGCTGGCCGAGACGTTCATTAAGCGGGCAAAAAAACAGGTTTTTTTCCTTTCCGCACCTTTATGGCTGGTGACCGAACGGTGACCAAAACCCATTTTCCCCCAATTAAGTCACCGCTCCACATCTCGAAAGCCGCTATCCTCCTGCAATGTAAATTCCCCTTCTTTCAAACCCTTTCCCCACGCCGCCCGTGTTGAGCGGCGTGACGTGCAACTACGTCAGCATGGTGACCTATAAGAATATCAGTATACTTATATCCTTTTATATCACCGTAGTGGTATGTATTTGTATCAGCATGTTGATATGTAAACATGGTGATAAGCCATATTACCAACTTGCATGTAAGAAACCATTCTTATATGCCAGCTGGAAGTACGCCAGCAAGGAACTATATCAACATGGAATTATCCCCGCATACCAACAACCAGACCTAATTCTCTCATGCCGCCCAACATGAGCGGCGCGAGAATTTACCGGCATGTCCGGTACTATTTGCTCCAAAAAGTCGAGCGAGTAGCCTCCGCCATAGGCTACTCGCTCCGTTGGATAAACCCGTAAACGCTGTTGCTTTTATTTTATTCCAACAAGGAATCTTTCTGCAACCTTTTTAACACCGGCAGCGCGAGTGGACCTGTTTTGGCCTGACTAATCATGCTCACACCGCTCAAAAAAACTGGCGGCGCAAGATTAGTTATCAAGATGGTTTCTAGATTTATCTATCTTTTTCTAAAACGTTTCTAGAAACGGAGTTGCTATGTTAACCATAATGATAACCCCTACGCCCGAATTCCCGCTGGTAGAACTCATAGAGTTCTTCAGTGGAGCTAAATTCAGGAATAGGCCCTACCAAATGAGAACTTTTTTGTTATATTCTTCAAGTGTAAGAGCCTTAAACTCTATAAGTCCGAAGTCCTTGACCCCTTCCTCAAAGGTGTCTTCCACGCGATGCCAGATAAAACCATCCTTAGTCTCCTTCACAAGCTTCCCAAAGAATTGGTGCCCACGGTTGGTGTCGTGAAAGCCGACCCAATTATCACGGACCTCCACCCCAATCGCCAACATCAGGGGCGGCCGCAGGCCGAAGTAGCTATATTTAACCCGTTACAAGACTTTATCGCTAATCATTTAAATCAACTCCTATGCTCGCAGGCGGTTTTTAGTTTTGAACACCTCATTATGCCAAAAAACCTCTGATCCTCGTCACGCCGCTCGTGTTTGGTGGCGCGAGGCTTTCTTCCCGCCGCTTTATCACTCACGCCGCTGGACTTAATTTCTAAAAATGCGCCCGACATCAGTCAAAATCAGCGCCAGTTCTATGGATTGATAGAATAAGTTGCTATAGCTTAGACTTGCTCAATCTAGCTTAGAAATAGTAAGGAAAATAGAAAATCATCCTAAGGGGATCCTATAGAAAATAATTTCTAAGGTCTGTTGTTGTTCTTTAATTTTTGGCCTTTTTAATACGGGTAAATGATACCTAAACCAGCTTTCTGGCTATGACAACGTATTCCTGCCGTTTGCCGAATGAGGCGGTGCTACGAAAAGTGCGGTCTTCATGTCCAGTATTTCTCACGGATTTTCACCCCTTCCAAGGACAGCTTTCGTAAGCTCCTGGACTTCCCCCGCGGGGGTTTCGAAGAGGCGCCGCAATTCGGAATTAATTCCAGTATAAGGTCTTCTCCAGGGCAATAAGCCCTTCCATGCCCTCAATTGGCCTGCCAACCACAGGTATCGGTCGAGTTCCCGAGTGGTCACGGGAAAATCCAGGGCATCCTTCAACGCTGAAAAGCCCGTCGCAAACTGCTCATACGAGAGCCCTTCCCTGCCCTTCCCATTCAAATGGTATGTGAGCATCTTAACCGCATACGAGTCGTAAATCGGGAATTGATCCGGATCAATAAAAAAGTGGGCGAATTTGGACGCAAAACTCCGGAACGTCCATGTTATGTGCTTTGACCCCCTGACAAATTTCACCTTTGCCAGCTCCTCTACGAGGGCGGGAGTAGCCGGTAACGTGGTATTTCCCAAGATGCTGCATAAGTGTTCGGCCACCTCTGCTACGGCGTAAACCTGGGTTCCGTAGAGGGCGTTGACGGCTGCCGCTTTGAGCAGGATCGATTTGAAATCGAAGTCCGGAAAAGACCGGGCAAGGGAATCCAGCGCCTCATCCGTCGCCTGCCACCCCTTGCAATTTTGGTACAACTGCAGGGCAGCTTCCATCTGCCGGCGCTGGAGAGGAACGGCCGGTTTTTTAGTCATCACTCACTTCATCTCCTCCTGATATGATCTTATTTTGGGTAATAAAAAAAGCCCCCACCTGAACAGTGAGGAGTGTTGAAACAAAGGCTATTCGGAGTAAGGAATCACCTTATCCAGCGGAACGCGATATCTTCCCTGGTAGCAATGAGGTCGAACTCATGGTGATCCGCAGTTACAAGGCTGGCACCGCGGACTTTTGCTTCCGCGGCTGCTATTGAGTCCGCTAAAGACAACCTGTAAGTCGCCTTCAACCTACCGGCCTCCAGAAAAACCTCCTGGGTAATCTCAGTGACTTCGGTAACAGGTAGTGCCCGTATTTTTTCCAATACCTGTTCACTTATCTCCGGGCCTACTTCGCGATAGATACCGTAGTAAACCTCCAGCAGGTTTAACCGGTGCAGGAACAAATTGGGCTCCTGACGATTAGACTTTCGCAGCAGTTCTTCTACAACATCCGCACCAGCTTCGTCGTTCAAAAAGGCGATGAGGGCACAGGCATCAAGCACATAATACTCGCTCATGTTTCCAGATCCTTTTCCAATTGCTTGGACTGCAGGTACTTTTCTACGTTAAAGCCCTTTCCCTTCAAAATCCCCCGTGCCTCACGAATTGGATCTTCCACGGGTTTGAGAAGAAATCCCTCGCGCACCTCCACGATGGTTACTCGCTTACCTTTCAGTTTTCGCGCTACCTCTGCCGGCAAATTCAGTTCGTCAGCATTCACTTCAGGGGTTAGCAACGCCTTCACCTCCATAAACGTCCTGTATAGAGACAACAGTGCTATTTGTAAAATTATACCACAAGGAACGCCCTGATCTCAACCGTTGCTCGCGCTTCCTTCGTTTTCTTAGAAATGGTAATTATTTCTCCCCGGGTCGTCCATAGACGCCTCCAGCATAAACTGAATTAATGATAAGGTGCTGGAGGTGGGGGCCATGGCAAAGCGGGAATTTGAAGTAATAGTAACCCGCAGCGGCTCCCAGGATGAACGTGAACAAGCCTACCGGGAAGCGATTCGCTTTATTCTGTTCCGCCTTCCTGAACAGAGCAGAAAATTCTCACAAGCAAGTCAAAGTAAAGTCAAGCTGAAGGAGGGGCAGGGAAGGTGAGCGTTGCACTGGTATATTTACGAGTGTCCACGGAAGAACAGGCCGAACGCGGCTATTCAATTGCGGCGCAGCGGGAGGAATGCAGGGCCAAGGCCCAGGAATTAGGCGCAACTGAAATAACAGAATTTGTAGACGAAGGGGTCTCGGGCTCAATCTTAGAGCGCCCCGCCCTGGTGGCGGCGCTGGAAAAGCTTAAAGCCGGCGGCATTCGCTGGTTTATTTGTTTAGATACCAGTCGTTTGTCACGCAGCGTGGCACACCAGCTTTTATTGATTGACGAGATAAAAAAAGCGGGAGCGGAGTTGATTTTTGTCAACTCCAAGTTTACCGACACCCCTGAAGACCGTTTTCACTTAACCGTACTAAGCGCCGTTGACGAATACGAACGGGCCAGGACCAGGCTCCGCTCCTTAATTGGTAAAAGAGCCAAGGCAAAGGCGGGGAAACTTACTCACAGTCCTGGACTTTACGGCTATGAATTTGATAAAGAAACAGATACCCTCCATATTATCGAAGAAGAGGCTAAAATTATAAGACTTATGTATCAATGGTTCACTTCTGAAGAAGGCGCCAGTCCTTATGAAATAGCGCGGCGATTGAATGCCATGGGCATCCCTAGTCCCAAAGGCAAACAATGGGCCAAACAAACGGTCAAACGTATTTTAGCTAACAGCGCTTATGCCGGCACCCTGTATATCCGCCGCTATGATACTAAGGACGTCAAGTTCAATAAATATAAGCCGCCTGAAGAAAGGGTAAGCCGAAAAGAAAGGCCCCGCGAAGAGTGGGTCCCTATTTCTGTCCCCGCCATTGTTGATAAAGCGACCTGGGAGGCAGCCCAAAAGCGTTTTGAGAACTCTCGAAGGCGCTGGCGCAGCTACAGCGCTTACCCTTATCTTCTTTCGGGCCTTATGCGCTGCGGAAAATGCGGCGCGACTATACACGGGAATCTTGTTACGTCAAAAGGAAAGAAGAGGGCTTATTACGTCTGCACTGCGAAATCGCCAGGCATACCGGGTCGGGAACGCTGTAAATCCCAATATCTTAATGCTCTAGAATTAGAAAAAATCGTTTGGGAAAGAGTCTCCGGTTGGCTGACAAATCCGGAAAGGCTTCACGCAGAGCTGCATGCCGCTTTCCCTGACGAGACTGCCAAAAGCTTGGAAATCGAGCTTATTACCATCGAAAAAGAATTGGCTCAAGCCTCCAAAGAACGGTCACGGGTAGCGACCATGTTCCAAAAAGATTTGATACCGGAAGTTGAAATGGAACAACGGCTCAGGGAAATAAAGGAACGCCGGGAGCACCTCTCGCGCCGCCGGGAGCAGATTATAAGGGAACTTTCCCGGCACGACCTGGCGGCGCAGGAATTGGAACGGTTAGAAGAGCTTGCCGCTCAGGTCGGAGATGCTCTCGACACTCTTTCTCTTGAAGAGAAAAAGCGCCTGGTTAATCTCTTGATTGAAGAGATTACTGTTACCGGGAAGCGCATTGACATCAAAGCCAAAATTCCCGACACTATACCCGAAAACGTAGCCATTCTCGAAACTGCCGCTGCGGGCAATGGTTTCTACGGTAGACACGGCACCCCATATTGTCGATCCTAAAAACCCAGGCGCGGTCGATGAAATTATACATTTGGGGGACCACTGGGAGGAACAAGGTTTACGCGCCAATAAATCCGAAATTCTAGAGCTTAATAAAGAAGTGAACCGTCTCTTTCAAAGGGCTTACAGCTACCTGCGGGCTGCTAAGATTTTCCTAGATGAAGTAGAAAGCTATTACTACGACTCGGGAGCGCTGGATTTTGCTGCTTTAAATAAGCTTGCTCTGGATGTAATTCACGATATCTTTACTGGTCGTCCAGTCCTGCACCGAAAACCGAAGGACCGCCACCTCTTCGCTACAGCCATTACCCCTGACGGCGCCATCAATTACATCGAAACCATTGTAGGTAATCTTCAAAAACGCTACATCATAAAGGGTGATGATGGTACCGGCAAAAGTACTCTCATCCAACGCATCGCCGATGCTGCTTTGATGCATGGTTATGATATAGAAGCTTACCATTGCGCCCTGGAACCCGATAAACTCGACCATGTAGTAATACCAGCTTTGAGCGTGGCTGTAGTCACCGAAGTCGAGCCCCATTATTATGAACCCAAAAAAAACGATCAAGTCATCAACACCATGAGCTACCTGCGCGTAAACCTAAACGATGACTTTGCCGGTGAACGCCGAACCGCTCGTGAAATGTACCGGCAGTCCTTCAATCATGCCGTTCAGTTTTTGGCCCGGGCCAAACATGCTCATGACGAAATGGAACGCTTCTACGTACCCAATATGAAGTTCAATGAAATCAACGCTCGCCGTCAGGAAATCCTGGAGCGAATCCTTAAACTGGCTGAAGATAGGGGGTCTAAAAAGGACTTAAAGGAAGTATAGGCCCGTAGAGAGGGGTTATGAACTCAGTTTCCAAAGAACAACCTGGTCATCCACAGGGCAGCTAAGTAACCGATGGCGTCGCCTAGAAGACAGAGAGGACCAGTGTACAGGCTTCGCCGAATACCTACCGATCCCAGGTAAACCGTAAGGACATAAAAGGTCGTTTCCGAGCTCCCTTGCATTACGGAAGCGAGTAAGCCGGTAAACGAATCGGGATTGTAAGTCTCCAGAATATCGGTAATGATCCCCATAGCAGCGGCATTGGAAAACGGTCGAATTATCACTAGCGGAAGAACTTCCGCCGGGAATCCAACGAAAGTTAATAGAGGAGATAGGAGGCGAGTCAGCCAGGCCACAGCCCCGGTTTCACGAAACAAGCCGATAGCAATATATATCCCTATGATATACGGGATGAGCTTTACACCGAGCTGCACCCCGTCCGTTGCTCCTTCCACAAACTCGTCATATACGTTGATCCCGCGAATAACGGCCACCAACAGGGTAAGCCCAATTAAACCCGGTAAGATCCAGGCGCTTGCTAAAGCCAGCATAACCTACTCCCGTTAAAACACTCCGCGCCTTTTCAGCAGTCGATCGAGCGCCAAGACGGTGATAGTCGCTATGCCTGATGCCAATGCCGCCGGGACAATGATTGAACTGGGCTCGGCAGCACCGGCATTGGCCCGGAGGGCGATGGCCGTTGCGGGTATTAAAGTAACACAAGTGCTGTTTATGGCCAGAAAAGTAATCATTGCCGGCGTAACTGTATCCGGATGATGGTTAAGCTCCTGAAGTTCTTTCATCGCCTTCAGGCCAAAAGGGGTGGCCGCGTTAGCCAATCCCAATAAGTTCGCGGTGAGATTCATGGCTATGGAACCGAGGGAGGAATGCCCCGGGGGTACACTGGGGAAAAGAGGCCGGAGAAGCGGGGTCAATAACCGGGCAAGACCTGTCAACAAACCGGCTTTTTCAGCAACCCTACTCAACCCGAACCAGACAGCAATAATAGCAATCAGTTCCAGGCTGGTTATCAGACCTTCAAACGCTTCCTTGAAGATAGTGATGGTAACCAGTTCCGCATTCCCCTTCATCCCTGCAAATAAAATCCCCGTCAGGATCATAACTGCCCAGATAACATTAATCATTGTTTTTCTTTCTCCCCCTTACTGTTCTGCCGTGCCTGAACCTACTATAACAATCCGGGGGCTGGGACGGTAAGTTTCCGTTCCCAGTTCCTTTACCGTCTTGCTTTGCTGCGTTTCTACCTCCAACCAGTACCGTATGGTGCGTCCTTCAACCCCCTGTCGGACGAGCTGTTCTGCTCCCCGCGGCAGGGCCGGATCTACTTTTCGGATTTCGGGAGGAGGAACCGTAGCCAAGATCTGATGATGCAAAGTAATATGTGGCCCCCGGGTTTCGCCGTAAATCCTAACCGTTAGCAATCCCTGCTTAGCTCCACTCCAGATCAATACCGGTTGGTTAGTGTTGTTGCGAAACTTATAATCCTTACCTCCGCTGATACTAACGGCAGCATCCTGTCCCGGGGGCATGTAGGGAATACTGAGGGTATGGTGGTGCCTTTCTACAACCTCCAGCCCGGCCAGCAGCACAGCGTTATGAAGGGTACCTGCCACCTGGCAGACACCTCCACCGTAAGTTTGTACCACTTGGTCACCAATAACCGTATCTCCCAGTGCGAAACCCCGCTCCGGCGTATACGGCCCAACGGTACGGTTAAACGAAAAGACTTCACCGGGCTCAACAACCAAGCCGTTTATCATGGATGCGGCAAGTTCAATATTTTTCGCCTGGGTTAAGCTTGCATGTTGGTATGCGGTTTGAAACTGCCCGCGCAGCACAAATTTGCCCATATCATCAGGTCTAATTTGTACCGCCGGAAGGTACCTTTCTAACAGCGTGGTCATTATGTTAGATACAAAAATTAATAAAACTAGCCCGGCCGTTAGCAACGACAGCACCAAGAATAATTTACGCACTTTGTTCCTCCTATAAGAACGTCCAAGCCGTACAATTTTTAACATTTAGTATCTCGATATTGTTTCTACCAATAAATATACAAAACTGTGGTCAAGAGTAGAACATTAAACTTTAATTGCGAGGTTCCAAGGAATATTAGACAAAAAAAGGCCGTATGAATTAATGCCTGGAATCTGATACTTAGGTTAACCAGTTAAGTAAAGCTCAAAAATTAATAAGGGCTGTGGGTTTTACCCCGCAGCCCT
This sequence comes from Calderihabitans maritimus, assembly GCF_002207765.1. Taxonomy (NCBI): domain Bacteria; kingdom Bacillati; phylum Bacillota; class Clostridia; order Neomoorellales; family Calderihabitantaceae; genus Calderihabitans; species Calderihabitans maritimus. Next base: position 51,697 of record NZ_BDGJ01000042.1, on the reverse strand, counting down.
GTTTTCAAACGCCCTTCAGTCTTCCGTTATTGTTCTTTAAATTCTGGACCATCAAAATAGGTCCAAGTGACGCGTTTTAAGACCTGTTGTTGGAGACCTTTCAGTTATTTCGTAACTGTTCCACATACACACTGAAATCTACCAGGGCCTCTACTCCCTGAAGCAAGTTGCCGGCTGTAATATCCATGGTAACCGTATAAGTAAGATCCTGCGTAGCAGTAGGGGAAATATTAACCTGATTAAGCACCTCAACTGGACCATTCACCAATTCGCCCAGTGTACCCGTGAAAAGCACGGTAGGGTTGTTTTGGTTTGTAGTCTGAACTACCGTTACCAGCATTTTGTTCAGGAACTCGGCAAGCACTGTTGGATCATTGATTCCCCTCACGGTGGCCCCCAACTGAGTAATCTTTACCGCCAGGCTACCGTCATTTGTGACATTGAGTGTCCGGGAATGGTAGTCCCCAGGAGCCCATACGTCCGTGGTATTAATGCCGGGAAACCGGCCGTCATAGGTTCTGCCCTGCTCGCTAGTCACATAAAACATGGGACCCGGCACCGGATCGCCGTCATTCCTGTTGGCGTTGATGGAGACCGTCCCGGCGCTAAAGGTACTGTCGTTACTAGCACTATCACTAAAGATAGCGAAGGTGGCCCTGCCTGCCAGCAAGGATATCATTGCTACGGCAATTCCCATTAAAAACAGTTTTTTGGTCAACACACTCCCCCCCGTCTTCGGGGCGAGAAGGTTGTACCCTCTCACCTGAAAAGATTAATTATTCTTGATCTGCTCGGCACTAAAGGTCAAGTCAAAGCTGCCTTCCTGGCCCTGATAAGTATTATCAGCATCTTGGGGGAATGACCACTCTAAAGTTAGGGTTTCGGTTCCGCCATTGGCGGCGAGTACCCGGTTGAGATCGTATTCGCCGTCCTCAGAAGTTTGGAAAAGCACTCCCCCGTCAGGATCTTTGAGGGTAACTATGATGGGGTGGTTACCGTCGAATAGAGCCCCGTCCACATCAATAGAAACATCGTACCTGAGGTCAAGGCTACCCTCATTATCAACTTTAATTGTTGTACCACCACTGTCTCCAGGAGCAATGTTACTTACCGTGAAGGAAACAATGTCATCATCCGAATTATCATTCAGTTCGATATCTATAGTACCGGCGGCAAAAGTGTTGTTCGAGTTAGTTGCCTCGTCCGTAAACAAAGCAAACGTGGCTCCACCCACCAAAGCAGACACTAAGGCTATTACCAAAAAGCTTAAATAAACTCTCTTCATAGTAATTTTTCTCCTCCTTAGTTCTAAAATCAGTTTTTTGATTTTGGAAACTGAAGGGCGTTGAAAAGCAACTCAGCCTAATTCTCATAAACCTCTCCCTTTACCCCCTCCCTATCCACTTCACCGGTAGCTGTATCTCCGTAGACCCTATCTACAATACCGGATGTATGGGAATTAACCGGTTCGGTTAGGTTCAGAGGCAGGTGAATTTGCTCGAGGTAAACATCCTCATAAACGCTTTTATCGACTTCCTTCTTGATATCCTTAGGGAGATCTACAATGGTCACCGATACCGGCACCTGCTGGTAGTAATAGCTGCCCAGAGAAGTTACCACTACATAGCCCCGATAGAGTCCCGGCGTTTTATCCTTAGTCACCAGCTTAGCGTCAAAATTTCCGGTCTCTCTCGGGTCCAATGACAGGCTCAGGGTGAAGCTCTCAAACAACTCCTTGATCTCCCCCTGCAGAGCAAAACTAACCTGAAGTGAACGCTGCATCAGGTTTCGAATCCTGAAGATGTCGGGAAAATTTTTTCCATTACCTTCCGGCACCTCCCCAAAATACAGCATAAGATCAGTATTTTCCCCTGTAGCCACGGAAAAAGATTCTGGTTCACCCTTCTCCGTTTCCGTGATGCTGGTGGCCTTGGCTTTGCCCGGAAGAAGCATTAAGATTTTATCCGCCGTCACACTGCGGAAATGAGCCTCTGAACGACCGCTGTCGATGAAATCCGAATAAGTTCGGCTTATTAGCATACCGTATTGCAATAGCACAAATAGTAGTAATATTTTTACTGACAGGTTCGGTACCCGCCTTCCTCCAGTCAGGTACCGTAGCCGGTAACTTTCCCTGGATCGCGGATCAAGAGGGGTCGCAAAGCGAGAGGTTGGTGCCCGTGGTTGATCTGTTCTCTTGCTTAACCCTTTGTTCATGGTTCCACTTCCTCTTCTGAGGTGCTTTTCGCCCGGCTTAAGTAACGGTAGACGTTCCTCAATTCGCCCAGTACTATAAACAGTGCGGGGATTACTACCAACACAAGGCCGTATTTGCTGCGGATAAACTTAATGAAGTAACCTGCATAGGGTATATAAAACTCCACCCTGCCGATAACGTTCCTGGCCGGTACAGGGTCCGGGTCAACGCTATCGTTGGCATCGCCACGGGTTATGAACACTAAACCTTTCCCTTCCCGGCCCACTTCCACCACCCTGTGGGTGATAACGGTCTCAGAATCTACATCCTTTCGGTAGGTAATAATATCACCAATCGCAATCTCTTCCGGGTCCACTGGTTTAACGCCTACAATGCTTCCGGCATTGAATGTAGGGCTCATACTGCCGCTCAACACTACCATTAGCTTATATCCAGCCATTTCAGGAGACCCATCGCCCTCCATTTTCCCTTTGACCAGGTAAAAAGTAGACATAACCAAAACTATTAACAGCAGTGCAAACAGCAGATTGCTAACAATTTTTCTCATCCTAGCCATCGATCTTCCCTCCACCTTGACTTATTTTTCCTGCTATGATATATGTTAAGAATAAATTTAAGCCGGCCTTGTTAGAAGGGGTTAAGCAACCTGCATTAACGTGGCTCCACCCACCGAAGCAGGCGCTTAACCCATGACACCTCCTGCTTTTTTGCAGGAGGTGTTTTTTAATTAACAACCATATATTACCAGATTAGATATCCAATGGTCGCCAGAATTTTGTCAACCTCAAAAAAAAATAAGCGACAGAAGTCGCTAATTTTAGTCTAAAAGTGTGGCTTGCCAATCCCAACTGGCGTGCGCTTTTGAGGTACAGAGTTCTCCAATCCTTCCCACAAAAAAAGTTTTCTATCCGACCATCCGTCTCAATGGGGATGGCCCAATTTTTATCAGCCCCATAGTAAAAAATTCTCAGAAAGGTTTACAAGTCGACGGAACTTATGGTAAAATCAAACTAAACATATATAGGTATTATGCATATAAAGGAGGGTGTTGCTTATGTGTGGCAGACATCGTCGCCGGGGCTGTAGGTGCATCAATGTTTCAGTAGAACGATTCATGGAACCCTGTTTGTTATTGTTATTAAGCCGCCGCTCTACTTACGGCTATGATCTCATCCAGAGTTTAAAAGAATTTGGTTTTGCCGATGGGGAAACTGATCCGGGTACCGTATACAGATACCTGCGGCGCATGGAAGAGGAAGGGCTGGTTTCCTCGGAGTGGGATACCAGCGGCGGAGGGCCTGCCAGAAGACTTTACACCCTGACTAGCGAAGGCGAAGACCTGCTGCACGCCTGGGCCGAAAGCATTAAAGAAAACAAAAAGAGGCTAGAATACTTTCTGCAAAAATATCGTGAACAGTTTCCAGATGACTGAGAAGGGAGGTGAATTCTATGTATCAGAGCCATCATTACCGGGAAGGCAACCATTATGGCCGGGGATGCTGTCACCACCGAGAACAAAGACGTCACCAGCACGGGAAATGTTATAAGCAGGAAGATGTAGCGCAGCTGGAGTCATATTTACAAAACCTTCAAAGGCAAATTGAAGCAGTGGAAAACAAGCTTAAAGACCTGAAAGGAGAGGCTTGAAAAGCCTCTCCCTCAAAATCTTAAATGGCATCGTCGCCGCGCTCACCCGTACGTATACGTACCGCATCTTCTACAGGATAAACGAAAATTTTCCCATCGCCTATCTCTCCAGTAAAAGCGTTAGATTTAATAACATTGATAACACCATCGACCCAATCATCTTTTACTACGATTTCAATTTTGACCTTCGGCAGTAAGTCCACCTTGTACTGGCTACCTCGATAAAATTCCGTCTTACCTTGTTGCAATCCACAACCTATCACATGAGTTACAGTCATACCATGAATTCCAAACCTGCCGAGTGCTTCTTTAACGGCCTCTAGTCTTGCCGGTCGAATAATGCATTCAATCTTTTTCAACTAAATCACCCTATTTCATTATTCACTTTTGCTTTTGTTATAAATAAAATTATTCTTTATCCTTACTGAGAATCCTCTCAAATATACAACGGAATCGAGAAATTCATTAGCATTAACCATGTTCAAAAAAAGGGGGCCTTCAACCTGTGTTACAAAGGCCCCTTTTTATGCTTATTATCAAGCGTTCTCTCTTAGCGAGATACTTCTATTTCGGGTTTTGCCATCCTAATCTCCTGGGTTGCAGGTTGAACAGAACTCCCTGGAATAGCAGATCTGAAAACGAAATCACCATATGCCCGCAGACCGTGTTCACCCAAATCCAGCCCTTCCATTTCCTCTTCGGGCGATACACGCAACCCTACCCAAGCATTAATGATACTGAAGACAATCCAACTGCAGAAAACGGACCAGGCAAATACGGCTATAACTCCTATAAGTTGAACCACGAGCAGCGAAATCCCGCCTCCATAAAAGAGCCCACCTTCCGTTGCAAACAGTCCTACCGCCAGAGTTCCAAAAGCGCCGCAAACTCCATGCACCGAAATAGCTCCTACCGGATCATCAATTTTTGCTACCCGGTCGAAATATTCCACGGCGAAAACCATAATTATACCGGCAGCCAAACCAATTATCAGGGCCCCCGTAGGTGAAACCGAAGCTGTACCGGCGGTTATACCCACCAAACCGGCGAGAGCCCCGTTTAAGGTCAAGGTTGGGTCGGGCTTTGAATATTTGATAGTGGTTATTAACATAACTCCGACAATACCAGCCGCACCTGCAAGTAAAGTGGTTGTGGCAATTGAAACAATCTCAGGTGAGGTTCCGGATATAGTACTGCCTGCGTTAAAACCAAACCATCCAAACCAAAGGATGAAAACCCCCAGAGCTCCAAGAGGTATGTTATGACCGGGAATAACCTGTACACTACCATCTTTACCGTATTTCCCTAAACGTGCCCCCACCAAGTAGGCACCCACAAGGGCCGACCATCCACCAACAGAGTGGACAACAGTTGATCCGGCAAAATCAATAAATCCTAATCTTGAAAGCCAACCCCCGCCCCATACCCAATGACCGACGACCGGATATATAATTGCCGTCATAACTACGGTGAAAATACAGTAAGCCACAAATTTAAACCTTTCCGCAACGGCACCGGACACGATGGTTGCTGATGTGGCAGCAAAAACTGCCTGAAACAACCAAAAACCAAGAGTAGGGATACCAAAATCTAAGTCACTAATGTTTTCCATCCAAAACCCTTTGGTTCCAATAATACCACCCACATCAGGCCCAAACATTATGCCAAAGCCCACGGCAAAAAAGACAATAACGCCAATGGCAATCGTCGCCAAGTTTTTCATAATGATATTAACCGTATTCTTGCTCTGGGTAAAACCTGATTCTACCATAGTAAAACCTGCATGCATTAAGAACACCAAAAATGCCGCCAAAAGTGTCCATATGGTGTCAATGGCTAGCGCATTACTGGCAGGTGTTGGCTCAGCCGCCCATACTCTTCCCGGAAAAACAAACCATAATAAAGCTCCCCATAAAGATACCATAACTCCTTTGCCAAACATCCATAAACCCTCCTTGGTCATAAAATTAAAAAAAGGCCCTTTGGTTGAAAGTAAAACCCCAAAGCACCGCTGCTTTTAACTATATGGCACTTCATCGTACCATATAGTCATGGGTAAGCAGTATCAGTACTAAAAACAGAAACGTCCCCTCGTAGTCTTAACCTACTCAGGGACGTCTTCGCCCGGTACTGATATTGGACACCATTGCCCAAAAATATTTTTTTGGCTAAATATATTATACCAGCCTTTTCACTATAGTCAACGGTTAAACGTATTGTATACAAAATAATATAGAGTTAAATTCTAAAATCAACTGAAATCACATAAAGTAAGGTAGGTATCCTCTTCCCTAATGACCTGTAATGAACGAAAGAGAATACCTACCTAAAAACCAACACGGTATATAAAATTTTCCCAAACTAAATTGCTTCTTCTCCTACTTCCCCGGTACGAATTCGGATCGCGTTCTCTACCGGGTAAATGAAAATCTTGCCGTCACCTATTTCACCGGTAGCTGCTTTAGCTCTGATTATTTCAACCACCTTCTCCACTAGTTCATCTGTAGTTACTATTTCTATTTTAACTTTGGGTAGCAAATTAATGGTATAGGTACTTCCGCGGTAAACTTCCGTCTTGCCTTTCTGCAATCCACAACCGATTACATTGGTTACCGTCATACCATGGATACCGAATTCACCCAGGGCCTCTTTAACCTCTTCAAATTTAGACGGCCGAAGAATGCATTCTATCTTTTTCATAGGCAATCCCTCCGCTGGGTAATCTTATTAAAGGGTAACACTAGTATCACGGGCAACAAAATCTGGATAAGCCTCTAAGGCATGTTCACCGCGGTCAAGACCGGCCACTTCCTCTTCTTCGCTAACCCGCAGGCCTATTGTGCTCTTAATAACTTTGAAGAGAATATAAGATGTAACTACAGTCCATATGAATACGGCTACAACTCCCAGCGCCTGTACTCCCAGTAGTTTCGCACTGCCGCTATAAAGCAAACCTTCTTCCACGTCAAGTAAACCAACCATCAGTGTCCCGAAAGCCCCGCATATTGCGTGGACTGCCACTGCTCCTACTGGATCATCAACTTTAAGGACTTTATCAATAATCTCTACTGCTATAACTATGAGAATACCGGAGAGCACACCGATAATTACAGCTCCCAAAGGGTTTACAAAAGCACAACCGGCAGTAATACCGACCAATCCACCGAGGGCACCGTTAAGAGTTAAACTGACATCCGGTTTGCCGTATCTGATCCAGCTGGTAATCATGGCTAGAGTGGCTCCTGCTGCCGCCGCCAGGTTGGTATTTAACGCAATCAATGCTATGCTCAAGTCCGTACCCGCCACCGTACTACCGGGGTTAAAACCAAACCAGCCAAACCATAGAATGAATACGCCTAACGCTCCTAGGGTAATGCTGTGTCCGGGAATGGCATTAACCGAGCCGTCTTTGCCGTATTTACCAATCCGCGGACCGAGAAGCGCCGCTCCTATCAGGGCTGCCCAGCCGCCAACGGAATGAACTACCGTAGAACCGGCGAAATCCTTAAATCCTAAGTTGGCTAGCCAGCCACCACCCCAAATCCAGTGCCCGACCACGGGATATATAATTGCACTTATAACCACACTGTAGATTAAATAAGCGGTAAACTTAGTTCTTTCCGCCATGGCTCCAGACACGATGGTCGCAGCCGTGGCGGCAAACACAGTTTGAAAGATGATGAAGGCCCATACAGGCATCCCATCACCCTGATCCACAACTAGGGCAAAACCATCGGTCCCTATAAGACCGAACTTGTCGGCTCCAAACATGATTCCATAACCGATCAACCAGTAAACTAGAGAACCGGCACTGAAATCCATTAGATTTTTCATGATAATATTCCCAGCATTTTTGGCCCGGGTAAACCCTGCTTCAACCATAGCAAAACCTGCCTGCATGAAAAATACCAGAAAAGCAGCTATAAGAGTCCATACGGTATCCAGCGCCACCGCATTACTTTCAGCCGTAGGCCCTTCTGCGGCTAACGCCAAAGCTGGAAATACCAACGCCATTAACGCCTGTAGAACAATCAAACTTGTAAATCTCTGTAACATAGTTATCCCCCCTCCATTTTTATTGAGAATTCCTTAAACTGACCGCGTATTTCTCATTTACCACCCCCTTGGACTTTTTAAAGTAAAAAGTAAAAAGGCTCTCAGAAAATTTCCTGGTTCCGAGAGCCTCATTGCCCTATATGGAGCGCCAATGCTCCTAAAGAATTGTAAGCTATTGGATAATTAGATTGAAAAACGGCGCTTTGGTGGCAGAGAAAACTCCAAAGCGCCGTTGCTTCAGACTACACGGTACCTCACCGCACCCAGTAGTCGCTTGAATCTTAATTTTTAAGCCTAAGTTAAAACTTGGTTAAATACTGATCAATTTCCCATTGATGAACCTGTTTTCTGTAATTATCCCATTCAATCCGCTTGGCCTCCATGAACCGACTGTAAACATGCTCACCTAAGGCCGATTTAATAACCTCGTCTTTCTCCAGCTCATCTAACGCTTCCGCCAAGCTGCCGGGAAGACTTTCAATACCCAGTTCTAATCTCTCCGCTTCCGTCATGGTATAAATGTTGCGATCTGTCGGTGGCGGAGGAGTTATGCTGTTTTTAATCCCATCCAGTCCCGCCTTAAGCATAACGGCAATTGCCAAATAAGGATTGCAGGACGGATCAGGGTTTCTTAACTCAATTCTAGTGGACATACCTCTTTTAGCCGGTACACGGATTAAGGGGCTGCGGTTACGGGGCGACCAGGCAATGTAAACAGGAGCTTCGTAGCCCGGTACCAGCCGTTTGTACGAATTAACAGTCGGGTTGGTAATGGCAGCTATTGCTCTGGCGTGTTTCATTAAACCTCCGATGTAATAATAGGCAATTTCACTTAATTCCAGCTTCCCATTAGGATCATAAAAAGCATTTTTGCCATCTTTCATTAGGGACTGGTTGGTATGCATACCAGAACCGTTAATTCCAAAAACCGGCTTGGGCATGAAAGTCGCATGCAATCCATGACGCTGCGCTATAGTTCGAACCACGAACTTGAAAGTTACAATATTATCAGCGGTGGTAACTGCATCGGCATACTTGAAATCTATCTCATGCTGTCCCGGAGCAACTTCATGATGAGAAGCTTCTATCTCGAAACCCATTTGTCCCAAAGCCAGAGCCATATCACGCCGGGCGTTTTCCCCCTGGTCTACCGGAGATAAATCAAAATATCCGGCTTTATCGTGGGTTTCCAGAGTAGGTCTGCCGTCTTCCGTTGTATGGAACAAGAAAAATTCCAGTTCAGGTCCAACATTCATAGTGTATCCCATTTCCGCCGCTTCAGCTATAACTTTTTTCAAAATTCCCCGCGGGCAACCCTCAAAAGGCGTTCCGTCGGGATTGTACACATCGCAAATTAATCTGGCAACAGCTCCCTGGTTCGGGCGCCAGGGAAAAATAGTAAAGGTGTTTGGATCCGGGCGCAGGTACATATCAGATTCTTCAATGCGGACAAAACCTTCGATGGAGGAACCGTCAAACATTAATTCTCCATCCAACGCCTTTTCCAGTTCATCAATAGTAATAGCTACGTTTTTCAGTACTCCAAAAATGTCTGTAAACTGCAGTCGAATAAACTGTACGTCCAAATCCTTTGCTTTTCTCAAGACATCTTCTTTAGTAAGTTCAGGTTTCATACACAGACCTCCTTGCGACTATTTTCGAATTGAAAACAAAAAACGTCCTCACGTAGGTAGACTAACCTACCATGAGGACGCCTTCGCCCACAATTACCTTTTGGACACCCTTGCCCACATATATTTTCTTTTTTTATAGATTATACCACCTATTTACAAAAAGTCAATCATTTTTTTTTGAGGATTTGGACTGAAAAAACTAGTTATCGTTTAAATAAATATCAGGGACAATATGGCAACAAATATGATAGTAACAATTCCCTGCACAAGGGTGGCCATAGAATGGGTCTTATAGGCCAAAGAAGTATCCAAGTTGGAAAACTGGCTAACCACCCAGAAATAACTATCGTTGGCATGAGAAACAGTCATAGCCCCTGCCCCTGTGGCCAACACTACCAGGGCTTTTGCCATTTCCGAATCTAAACCTAATGAAGGCAACATAGGGGCGACAATAGCAGAAGTAGTTATCAAGGCCACGGTAGAAGAACCCTGAGCCGTCTTTAATGCTGCTGCAATTACAAAAGGTAGGAAAATGCCAATATTGTATTGGGCCAATGTGTTGCCCAGGTAATCACCAATAGGGGTTGCTTTTAGAATACTGCCAAAAGCTCCTCCTGCACCGGTGATCATAATAATAGATGCAGCATTTTTCAATCCTTCTCCGACCCAACCGTTGATATACTCCTCCGACCACCGGGGAATCAACCTAAACGCCAGAAAGGTCCCCAACAACAGGGCAACCGTCGGATCACCCATAAAATCTAAGATAACCTTCACTTTGCCCTCACCAAAAGGTGCGCTGGGGAAATCGGCAATTGATTTGAGAGTTATCAGTAGGATAGGTACCACTATGGGGGCAAAGGCATCAAATACACCTGGCAGATCCCGCTGTGCCTCTTGACCCTCGCTAGTATTCAATTTAATATCCGGTTCAACATAATATTTTGAACCCACCTTCACAGCCCAAAGATATCCTGCAATAATGGCGGGAACAGAAGCTATCAAACCCAGAAGGATAACTCTTCCTAAGTCAGCACCAATAGTCCCTGCAGCTGCAATCGGTCCCGGCGTTGGAGGTACCAAGGTATGAGTTGCATATAGACCCGTGGAAAGGGCCACGGCCATTACAGCCATGGACATTTTTGCTTTTTTGGCAAGGGACTTGTTAAGGGATGACAGAATGACAAAACCGCTGTCGCAGAACACAGGAATAGAAACTATAGCGCCTGTTATAGACATTGCCAGGGCAGTTCTGGCCTTTCCTACGATTTTCAATACAGTATTCGCCATAGTCAATGTACCGCCTGATTTTTCAAGTAAAGTACCAATAATTGTCCCGGCTATAATAACAATCCCTATATAGTCTAGAATTCCTCCGAAACCACCGGTAATCTTGTCAATGACTTCCAAAGCCGGCATGCCAGATACTAACCCTACTCCAAACGCTGCCAAAAGCAGCACCAGAAAAGCATGCAACCTAACCTTTGCAGTCATAAAGATGATAAAAACAATTGCTAAAATTAGGATTAGCAATAAAACTGGCCCTTGAACCATATCGATGAATACCTCCTCCTTTTAAAAAAGTTTTGATATGCATAAATATTTGGAAATCTTTAAATATCACCTACCTTCTGTTATTATTGTTATCAAACGTTTCCTTTTTTCAAACTGTATATTCTCATAATATTTTCAACTGTTTCAGCAAGCCATAAACGAGTGTTTTCCATCGCTTCTTTTAGAGAAACCGGCTCTTTGATCGCACTGAATACCGCATCTATACCGTGTTCAAACACAACCCGTGCTTCTTTACCCAGCGTTCCCGCTACGGCAATTACAGGAATTCCGAACTCCTTGGCAGTTCTGGCCACCCCTAGGGGAGTCTTGCCGGAAATAGTCTGTCTGTCTATCTTACCCTCTCCCGTAAAGACCAGGTCTGCATCCTTCAGGAAGTCCTTTAATTTTGTTGTCTCAATTACAATTTCAATCCCCGGACGCAACCGGGCATTTAAAAAAGCAAGCGCTCCGGCGGCGATGCCACCGCCCGCTCCCGCCCCGGGTACGTCTTTTACTTTCTTATCTAAAAACGAATCAATAACGGCCGCGTAATGTTCTAAAGCCTTGTCCAACTCCTTAACCATTTCAGGGGTTGCTCCTTTTTGTGGTCCGTAAACGGCCGATGCTCCATTCGGCCCGCAAAGAGGATTATCTACATCGCAAGCAAGTTCAAATTCGGTCTCCGTAAGCCGGGGGTCCATGGTTTTTACATCAATTTGAGCCAGCCTAAGAAGTTCCTTGCCGCCAAAACCAATTTCACGGCCACAGCTGTCCACTAGTTTTGCCCCCAGAGCTTGCGCCATTCCTGCACCACCATCATTAGTGGCACTACCGCCTATGCCAAGAATTATCTTTCTACATCCCTTATCCAAGGCGGCTTTTATTAACTCACCCGTACCATAAGTAGTAGTGATAGCGGGATTGCGTTTATCTTCAGGCACTAAAGGAAGGCCTGAGGCAGCAGCCATCTCAATAACTGCCGTTTTCCCATCCCCTGTTACCCCAAAAAAAGCCTGAACCTTATTTCCCAAAGGCCCTGTTACCGTATGATAAAAAATTTCTCCTCCCGTAGCATCTACCAATGCTTCAACGGTACCTTCTCCTCCGTCGGCCATGGGAAGCTTTATTACTTCTGCCTCCGGGTAGACTGCTTTGACACCTTTTTCAATACTTTCAGCAACTTCTCGGGCCGATAAACTGCCCTTAAAAGAGTCCGGTGCTACTACTATCTTCATCGATATCCCCCTGGACAAAACACTTTTACCTTTTGGTTAAAAAATTTCCGAATTTAATTTCAATTGTAATATAAGGATTTTGTTTATTCAATCCATATAAAAAACAAAACAAAGCCAATAAATCGGCTTATTTTTGTATAAAGTGCACAAAACTGTTATTCGCCTTTCAAGTACCTGTACAAGCGATAAGCAAAATTAAATAGAAAAGCATCACTGCAACGCTGCAAATTCAGCCCGTTTTTTTCTTCCAATACCCTTAATCTGTAAAGAAGGGTATTGCGGTGTATAAATAGTCGCTTGGCCGCCTGGTTTACATTAAGATTGCTCTTCATTAAATAATCAAACGTTCGTGCTAACTTGTGGTCCTCAAAAATCTCTTTCGCCTTCTCCATAGTTCCAAACAATCCCTTTATTATAGACCAGCCAACCGAAGGAGGGATAAAGGGTAAAACGTAATCTGTACCGAGGTCTGTTACACGGGCAACACCGTTTTCATAAAAATCCTTTAACTTCGAAATTACTTTTAGCACTAAAGAAGCTTCCTGATAAGAAGACCTTATGCCTTCCAAACCCTTATAGGGATTACCTATTCCAATGAAAACTTCGGCCCCTAGTTTATTACCTAGCAACTCTTTAATTTTATATACCCAACTAAAATCAGCCCCTGGTTTAAAGAACTCCTGCTGCTTTTTTAAAATAACCAGCTTGTTGGCACTTAAGGGAGTAACAACATCCTCAGAAGTGAAAAAGCCGGCCATCTGCTCTGTGGATTGTTCCAAATTTCGCAAATCGTTTTCATTAGCATTCTTAATTTCTATAAGGATCACCGCTCTGGATACATCCAAATCAAAGCCATAAATCTGGGCTCTACTTACCAAGGAATCTATGTCCTTATAGTTTTCGTCTAGAAGATCTCTGATAAAATAATTCCTGGCGTCATTCTTATACTCAATTTCTTTCATTAGAAAAAACTGGCGCAGCATCAACTCTACCATATTCTTTACTATTTTCCCATAATTTCTTATCTCATTAGGATCGCCGGTGATCCCAACCACACCAACGATCGAATCGCCGAATATAATGGGCATATTAATTCCCGGCTTTACTCCATAAAATTTTCCTGCCTCTTCGGGACAAATTTCGATGGTCCGCCCCTCTTTGACCACCCGAGCAGCAATTTCGTGAAAGGTGTTTATTCTCTTCTTATCCCCGCTTCCGATAATTATTCCATTTTTGTCCATAATGTTTATATTTCTACCCAGAACCTCTATAGTTTGATCAACTATTTGCTGTGCTAAATCCTTATCTATTTTCAACTGCATTACCTCCCGTATTTGTCATCCTTTTTTCAATATTCCCCGATCATCTCCTTTTTCCTATCCAGCCGTTCAAATTAAAGATTTAAACATGGCCTTAAAAAAATAAAGGAACCACAGGGAAATATATCGAATATTTGCAAAATATTCGACTATAAGGAACGGGAGGGCCCTCAATGAAACCCTTGGCTCTAATCTACCACCCTGATTACCTCCAGCATGAAACTGGTACCCATCCGGAAAACCAAAAAAGACTAAAGGTCATTATGAACTTTTTAAAAGAACGCGGCTATCTAAACCGGCTAGATGTGCTGACGCCAGAACCCGCCATTCCACAACATGTACACATGGTTCATATCTCGAAATATGTTTCTGAAATAGCGTCCATAGCTCAACATGGCGGAGACCGGTGGGATTGGGATACCATTATTAGTCCCAAATCCTACGAAGTAGCTCTTCTAGCCGCCGGGGGAACCATCTTGGCAGTAGAAAAGGTAGTTCGAGGGGAATATCAAACGGCCTGGGCTTTAGTCCGGCCGCCGGGACACCATGCGGAACCGGACCGGGCCATGGGATTTTGCCTCTTTAACAATGTAGCTATAGCGGCTCGATACGCTCAGAAGGTATTGGGACTGAAACGGATACTGATTGTGGACTGGGACGTACATCACGGCAACGGCACCCAAACTGCTTTCTGGAACGACTCCAGCGTCCTCTTTTTCTCTGTTCACCAAAAACCCCTTTATCCCGGAACCGGCGCTGCAGAAGAATCGGGAGGTGCAGAAGCTAAAGGATATACCGTAAACGTACCTTTGCCTCCCGGGACCGGAGACTCGGGATACCGTTATGCTTTTGAAAACATTTTGATTCCAATTGCGGAAAAGTTTAAACCTCAATTGGTGATGGTTTCAGCCGGTTTGGACGCGCACTATGCCGATCCTTTGGCTAATATGAACCTCACCAATTCCGGTTTTAAGACTTTAACAGCCTTAGTCTGCCAGTTGGCTGACAGTACATGTCAAGGCAAAGTAGTATTGGCCCTTGAGGGCGGTTATAACCTCGACGTTCTGCCTTACACGGTGGCCAGCATCATTAGCCAACTGACCGGAAGCGAAGATTTAAATTTGAAAGAACCGGAACCTGCTCCTCCGGACAGGTTTGACTCTTACCTGAAATCTCTGATTGATAAAATCTCAGCATACCATAAACAGTTTTGGATTTAAGGATTTTATTCTTATTTTCCACCCAGTCCTTGACACCTCAAACCCCATGGGGGTATAATGATTATACCCCCATGGGGTAATTAACTTTAAGAGGAGGTAGCCTAATGCCCATCTACATCGATTTAGACAAATGTGACCAAAACCCGGATTGTCCCGCAGCTTCTTATTGCGTACCAATGGCCCTACAATTTGATAAGGAAAAAAACAGACTTGTTTATGATCCTGCCAAATGCAAAAACTGCGGTACATGTGTGGTTCATTGTGGCCCTGTAGCTCTTTACCAATACAATGACGAAGAAGAATTAAAACTCCTCAAAGAAGAGCTGGAGAGAATGAAAACCACAACCTGAAGTTGCGCTTTTTCACAAATTCTTCACATTTTGCTTATGGTTTCCTGACATTTCCCGCTTACAATAAAGACAAACCTAAGGTACAGGGAGGTGTCAGGAATGAAAAAATATGTGATTATTGCCATTGCAGCTTTGCTTTTAGTATCATTATTCCTTTCAACAGCGTTAGCGGCGGAAAATAAGAATAATTTAGCTCCATATCCCCAATTTGACGAAGATTTCTTCCAACAAATGTGGCAGTTTTGCAGCGGAATGATGGGATATGGTATGATGGGCGGGTACTATCAAAATCAGAATTACAGCGGCTACGTACCTTACGGTGGAATGATGTGGTAGGCATTGCTTTGAAACCCCGCCTCTTTATAGCCCCCGTTGGTGAAAGCGGGGGTTATATTTTAACTACAAAAATTGTTCAAAATCACGAATTCAAAACAACCATAAGGGGTGGTAAATGTTGCCGAAACGGAATCTTTTAGTTCTTGTAGTTACTGCAGCTATTTTGCTGGTACTGCTGACAGGTTGTTCTTCCGATAATTCAACAACTTTACCAGGGGAAAAAGAACTAACCCCCAGTTCAGACAACCAACTGACTGCCGAACAATTATATTTCCGTACGGACAACGGAGAAGGAGGAGTACAGGTTGGCGTCCTTTGGGCCGCTCCCGAGTATTTTCGTTTAACTAATCAGGAGGAATTAATAACCGAATTAGACCTGGAAGACAATTTAGTATTTGAAATTTCCATGACTACTCATTCGGGAGACTTAAGTAATTTTCCTGTATTAGAAAAAACCCAATTGACCGTAGATGGTGTCGCACTTAAACCGATCAAATGGGAAGTGTTGAGCAATAGCAGCCATCATCCGGCCGGCATGCTGTTTTTTCCCGCGAAAGATGAGGACGGTAATCCCGTCTTGAAAGCTAACTCCGTTATAGAACTGAACTTAAAAGATTTGAAAGGTATTCCCGACCGAAAGTTTGTATGGAAACTACCTCTGTAACACATTTAGCTTCCTGCTTCGGTAACAAAAGGGAGGAGAAGATATGGACCAAAAAAGAAGAATCATAATGCGCTCATTTCTCTTGGGTACAGGTGCCTGTATAGGCTTGCTACTCTTCTATTTCCTATTGGTAGGATTGGTTGAATCCTGGTCCCATGCTACTGAATTAATCATTAAAGATGCTTTCTTCGCAGGCGCAATTTCCCTGGGCTTCGGAATACAAATCGGACTTTTCAGTTACATCAAACAACTGCAGAAATTGGTGCGCACCAGGAGCGTCACCGCCATGGCAGCCTCCGGTACTGGTACATCCACCGTTTCCATGGTAGCCTGTTGCCTTCATCACCTCGGAGACGTACTACCTATCATAGGTTTGTCCGGAGCCAGTCTTTTTCTTGAACAGTACCGGTATCCATTGATGTGGGTGGGTATTGCTTTTAATCTGGTCGGAATTTTTATCTTGCTGCGGATAGTAAACAAGAACCGCCTCTGGCCCAAATATGTTTTTGCCGATTAGTTGTTAGACAACTCATGCCTTTTTGTCAAAATTCCTGGACAACGGCAAAGTAAAAGACCACCAACACCGGTGGTCTTTCAATAATTGAAACTTGATATTATTCTGAGCCTTAATTTTCCCTGGCTTCCTTTATTTTAGTTACAAAAGCCCAAGCCGTCTCCGTGACTTTTTTATAATCACCATTTTGACCTACTTTAGTAAGTTCTCCGCCAACACCTACAGCTACGGCACCCGCTTTAATCCATTCCTTCACGTTATCCAAAGTGATCCCTCCTGTTGGTACCAAAGGTGCATGTGGCAGCGGTCCCCGGATGGCCGAAATTACTTTAGGCCCAAACACACTACTAGGGAAGAGTTTGATCATGTCCCCGCCGGCTTCCATAGCGTTAACTACTTCCGTGACTGTCATAGCACCAGGAAGTACAACCTTCTGATAGCGATTACAAACCTTGATTACTTCTACATTCGTATGGGGACATACGATGAATTCTGCTCCTGACAGTATAGCTATTCTGGCCGTCTCTGCATCCAATACCGTTCCGGCACCCAGTAAAAGCCCCGAACCAGCAAAAATATTCGATAATTTCTCCAAAGCCTGGTGAGCCTGAGGCACCGTAAAGGCCACCTCAATAGCCTTGATGCCCCCTTCTGCTACCGCCTTGGCCAGTTCTACAGCCCGTTCAACATTATCAGCTCTAATTACCGAAATAATACCTGTCTCCAAAATAGTATTTAAAGATCTAAATTTTTCCACAAAAACTCACCTCTTTTTATCTTTATTCTAACTTATTGGTAAAATCTCTCCCGCATGAAGCATAGCAACGATAGAGGCATCTTCCCCTTTTTCTTGTAAAGCATAGGATAATGCCTCCTGTACTGTAGAAGCAGGAATAAAGCCTATCTTTTCTTTTACCTTATCAGGAATATTGGGACAGACCATAATGCCATGGCCCTTTTCCTTAATAACTCTGCCCACATGGACCAAGTGGGCAGCTACAGTTAGGTCCTCTAATTCTTTTTTCTGTACTAGCTCTTCTACTTCTTTCAGTGGAAGGTAACCGAATTTTTCAATTTCAGGATGAGTTGTGGATACTCCTTCCGGACAGGGTGTTACCAAAATAACATAACCCCCATCTTTAACAACTAACTCGGAAGCGTAAATACCTTTGGCCGCCTGCCACAGCTCAATATCGGCCGGATAGGAATCAACGATTACGATATCAGCTTTAGGAACCTCAACCCCGTAAACTTCTTTTGCTAGATCACACCCCGCCCGATGAGCAGCGATTAAATCACCGGCAAATACTCCTACTACTTCTCCCTTTAGATCCTGTACCACATTAACAATAAAATCCAGCCCCATGAGCCTAGCCGATTCATCTATTTGTTCTCGTACTAGGTTATCTCTTTTACCCATAATTTCCGTACCGGGGACTAATGCACTGA
This sequence comes from Calderihabitans maritimus, assembly GCF_002207765.1. Taxonomy (NCBI): domain Bacteria; kingdom Bacillati; phylum Bacillota; class Clostridia; order Neomoorellales; family Calderihabitantaceae; genus Calderihabitans; species Calderihabitans maritimus. The sequence continues at coordinate 33,501 of NZ_BDGJ01000042.1, read as the reverse complement.
GCCAATGGATATCACCAATAGTTTTGCCGATGGATACTCCCGGTTGAACAATCTTTCCTCCTCCCGAAAACCCGGCCACTCTATGAGGCACGATATGCCCTAATCCTATTACAAAATCAGCCTCCGCTAATAGTCTATTTCCCCACACTTCTATTCCTCTAGAAGTCTTTCCATAATAGATATTGTCTTCTACTCGATCCCACAAATGGTTAACTATTTTATATTCATCAACTACATTCCCGCCTAACTTGGCTACCAACTCTTTGCGGAGCATAGGACGGTGCGTCCCTAATGCTATTAAAATAGTAATATCCTCTTTTCTAACACCTAACCCGTGTAAATAAGGCAGCAACACTTTCAAAATTTTATCAGCAGGCGTAAGACGAGTATTGTCATCACATACAATTAAAATCTTGTCTCTCTTCCCTACTATATCCTCTAGTTTGCCAGTTCCGATAGGTTGTTCTAAAGCTTGTCGGACCAGCTTCTCAACATCCAAGTTATTCTCTCTCATTTTGGGTTTGAACACACCGCATAAATTTTTGTCAGGTATTTCTACTCCTTTAATCTCCGGATAATAGAATTTAAGCAGCATATAAATCAACTCCAGTTCAATTTAAATTAGCGATGGTAACCATAAAACTAGGAAAGGCACATAGGTAATTAGCATTAAAACCACAAATAATACGAGATACATCGGCATTAATTCTTGAACTAATTTCTCCAATTTAATTTTGGAGATAGAAGTGGTAACATATAAAACTGTTCCTACCGGTGGTGTAATTAAACCAACACATAGATTGGCAACCACGATAACACCAAAATGAACCGGATCAACTCCATAAGCCTTGCTAACCGGCAGTAGAATAGGTACTAACAGAAATAGAGCAGGTGTTAAATCAATAACCATACCCACAAAAAATAACAAGATATTTAGCACTAATAGAAAAATCCATTTGCTCTGAGTAAAATTCATCAAGAATTCAGTTAAACTTTGAGGTACCTGAGCAACTGCCAGATACCAGGTCAAAGCCATAGCAGCACCACAGACCAACATCACTACTCCTGTATTCAAGGCAGCTCCTTTTAAAATCTCAGGATACTCTTTTAACTTCACCTTGTAAACCACAAACGAAATGATCACTGCGTAGATTACAGCTATGGCTCCTGCCTCAGTAGCCGTAAAAATGCCGGCAATAATTCCTCCTAAAATAATCAGGGGTAAAATTAAAGCCCAGATGGTTTTCTTAAATACTTGAAGAAATTCTTTAAAATTAACACTCTTACTTACCGGGTAACCTCTTCTTTTAGCAACATAGTAAGAATATCCGAAAAGAGATAAACCTATTAAAATTCCTGGGATAGTACCGCCTAGAAACAATTTAGCAATAGATATCTGGGCAATGGAACCGAGAATAATCATAGGAATACTCGGAGGAATGATGGGACCAATTATGGCAGAGGCAGCCGTAATAGCAGAAGAAAAAGGCTTATCATATCCGTCTTTCTCCATCATAGGTATCTCCAGAGACCCCAAAGCTGCCGTGTCGGCCACTGCAGAGCCACTGATGCCGGCAAATAACATACTTCCTACTACATTTACGTAAGCCAGTCCACCTCTAAATCGCCCAACTATAGCATTGGCAAATTTAAGAATATCGTGTACCAATCCGGCTCTATTCATAATCTCTCCAGCCAACATGAAGAAAGGAATGGCTAATAAGGTATATACATCAATTCCTGTCACTAATCTTCTCGCCAGTACCATCGGTTCAGGCATACCGATAAAAAACATTAGGACTATAGCGGTTAATCCTACTGCAAAACCTATTGGCACCCCTATGATGGTAAATCCAATTAACGAAACAAGAAAGGTTAAAATTGCCGCCAACTTAACCACCTCACCGGTCCGCTAATCTACAGTCATCTTTTTTCCAGACCAATACCAGTGCTCTTATTACTTCCAAAATCATTATGATTGTTGCAAAAGGAACTGCCGCATATTTCCAAGCAACCGAAATACCTAGGATAGCAGTCTTTTGAATATAGACTTTCGAAATATAATCAATACCGCCTTTCAACAGATAAACCAGAAATAGCAAAATTAATGTATTTATCACGGTTAATAGCAATTTGTTAACAACGCCACTAGTTTTGTCCAGGAGTACAACAAAAGAAGGATGTAGTCCTCTTCTCAAACCGGCAACTATGGCCATACAGGACATCCAAACAAAAGTCAACCTGCTCACTTCGTCTATCCAGGTAAAGGCCATACCAAAATAACGAGCGACAACGTTTACTGAAATTGAACCTACCATGATTATTAGCATAGCAATCATTATGGCGTCCACTAATCTGTACACATATCCGAAAATCCTAGACATGGTTATCTCTATAACACCCTTTCCATTCAGTGAGATTCAGGTGTTGGCATAAGCCAACACCTGAATAATTGTACATTACAGATATTGCTCACCCAACTTTTGAATATCTTTGATAATATCTTCTGTTTCCGGATATTTCTCAATATACTCATCAACAATAGGCTTAACTCGCTCTATAAATGGTTTGAGATCCGGGTATGTTACTTCTACGCCCTTTTCAGTTATATCCTTAATGATCTCTTCTTCTTGGTCACGAACTGCATTCAATATCGCCTCAGCCGTGTTCTGAGCAGCTTCTTCGACCAACGCTTTTTCATCTTCCGTTAAGCTGTTCCAAACATCCATGTTAATGACTATATATCCAGGACTGTACATGTGGTTAGTTATTGCCACATACTTCTGTACATCATAAAATCCGGCATAATAAGAAGTGGCAAGCGGATTATCCTGTCCGTCTACTACTCCTTGTTGCAAGGCGGTAAAAATTTCACTGAAGTTCATGACCACAGTATCGAAACCTAAAGCTTTCATCTCTTTAATAATGGTCTCGCCCTGGAAAACACGTAGCTTAATGCCTTTGCAATCTTCAATAGACGTGATCGGTCTTTTGTTATTTGATACAACCCTAAAACCATTAGGGAAGGATGCTAAAACCTTAACATTCAACGGCTCTAAATATTTGTAAATGCGTTCCCCTATAGGCCCATTTAATACAGCATTGGCATGCTCATAATTGACAAACATATAAGGCAGCTGCATAATTCTAAATTGAGGGACAGTATTTTCCCACATATTACCAGTCATTGCCATTTCTATATTTCCTAGCTGTACGCCCTCGATAAATTCTTGCTCATTCCCCAACTGATTGTTAGGATAAATCTCTACTTTTATTTTCCCACCAGTTTTTTCTTCAACTACGGCTTTAAACTTATCCCGCAAGGCTTGGTTTACAGGGTGATCTGCAGCATAATAATTAGCAATTTTCAGAGTCACCGACTTAGTTGGTGGCGTCTGCTTGTTATCATTGTTGTCGGCCGATTGGTTGTCTACCTTATTACCTCCACAACCGACAATCAAAGCAGCCATGGCAAATAAAATCAAGACAAACATACCGACTTTCTTCAGCTTCACTTTTTCCGACCTCCCGTTATTACAATTTTTTCGTTTTACAAAACCTTTTTTCCAGAAGGTTAGACCCTCACCTGTGCCCGCATCCCCCCTCACAAAATATCAATTTTTCAGACGACTTATTGCCGCAATTCGGCCAAAGCCTGAAATTCCTCAACCATTTTCCAATAAATCCTCTTGTAAACCTGATAAAGCTTCTGGTAATAAAGATGTAGTTCGTCGTCCGGTTCACAAACATTTCTAACCTGAATGATCTTCCGGACGTCCTCAATATTAGACAGTACTCCCATACCCACCATGCCCAACAAAGCAGATCCTAGGGCAGAACTTTCAACGGTATTAGGGACATTGATCTTCCTATTAAATACGCTACTCAATATCTGCAACCAGATAGGAGACTTAACAAATCCTCCACAGACACGAATTTCTTCGTTTGAACCAACAATTTCTTCTAAAATTTCAAAAACACTGTATAGTCTAAAAACAATACCTTCCAAAGCAGCCCGTACCAGATGCTTTTTTCGATGTTCCAAGCCAAGTCCTAAGAGCACTCCTCTAGCTTGCGAATTCCAGTAGGGGCTTCGTTCCGCATTCAGAAAAGGAAGAAAAATTAGGCCCTGTGCTCCCGGAGGAACTTCTGCTGCTAAGGTATTAAGAACATGATATATAGACTGTCCCTGTTCCAATTTTCCCTTTTCATCTTCAAAGAAGGTATCGGCCAACCACTGGTAAACCAGACCACCGTTGTTAATTGCTCCACCGACTATCCAACGTCCATCGGTTACATGATAGCACCAAGTCCTTTCCTGGGAGTCTAATTTGGGTTCATAACTGGTAACGCGAACGGCTCCACTAGTGCCAACCGTTACGACTGCCGCTCCCGGGCTGGTAACTCCAGACCCTAAATTGGCCAGGGCACCGTCTCCTGACCCTATTACCCATGGTACTTCCGGCGATAGACCCATAGCCTGCGCCGGTTCAGGTAGCATAGGCTTCAATACGGTTAAAGTTGATACCGTCTCCGACAACTGCGATTTTTTAATTTGCAAAAAATCTAAGATAGCATCATCCCAATTTAACTGGTGTATATTAAACAAACCACTGGCCGAAGCAACGGAATAATCTACCTTTAATGAGCCAAATAATTTTAAAAGGATGTATTCCTTAATGGAAATAAATTTAGTCGCCTGGTTAAAAGTTTCCGGACGGTTTTTCCGCAGCCAGGCTATTTTAGCTAAGGGATAAAGGGGATGAACCGGACAGCCGGTACGATGATAGAAATCCTTAGCCTCTTCTGTCTTTTTAATATCAGTGGCTACAGAGGCGCTTCGCAAGTCTTCCCAAATAATAGACCGGGTTAGAAGTTGATTACGGTTCCCCAAAGCTATAAGGCTGTGATATACGCTGCTCAAACCTACTCCTTCAACAGTGAACCGCTGTTCCGTAAGTTTTTGGGTAACGCTGCGTACCGCTTTAATCATCGCTCCGTAAATTTTTTCCGGGTCCTGTTCGGCCCAGCCGGGATACGGGTAAATAGTAGGATACTTAACTTTTTCGAGGGTCAGGATAGTTCCCTTACAATCGATAGCCAAAACGCGGCAACTTCCTGTACCGATGTCAACACCAAGAAAGGCTGATTTCGTACTCACTAACTTCACCCCGTTAACCGACAACTACGTAATCGGGAGTGTTACCGGCAAAAAACTTCACAATGCTCTCCGCCGCTGTACAGCCCATACGGTGGTTGGCTTCATAAGTATAGGCACCAATATGTGGTGTAGTAACTACCTGACTTAAGCTTAAGAGCATATTATTCGATGGGGGTTCTTCAGCGTAGGCATCCAATGCAGCACCTGCCAATCTACCTTCCTTCAACGCAAGATAAAGAGCTTTTTCATCAACTAATTCACCCCGAGCGGTATTGATTAAAATAGCCTCCGGCTTCATTAAATCGATAGTTTTCTCGTTTATAAGATGTCGCGTTTCTTCCGTCAAAGGTACATGAAGGGAAACAAAATCGGATTCGGACAACAATTTTTCTAATGAAACATACGTAAAACCTATTTCTTGAGCCGCCCGGTTATTGGGAAATTTATCATAAGCCAGTATTTTCATCTCAAAACCTTGAGCCCGCCGGGCTACGGCTAAACCGATACGGCCAGTACCTATAATACCTAGAGTTTTTTTCCATACTTCTCGCCCTACCACTCTATCCCATTTTCCGTTTTTAGTGATTATATCGGCATGGGGTATCTGTCGGGCAGCTGCTAAAAGAAGACCGAAAGTCAGGTCGGCTACTGATATATAATTACTATCCGGAGCATTGGTAACCATTATGCCTCGACGAGCTGCCGCCTTCAGGTCAATATTATCTACCCCTACGCCATGCTTACATATAATCCGCAATTTATCGGCAGCCTCGATCACTTTTTCCGTAACAGGATCCACACCGACAATCAGAGCATCCACTCCTTTAATCCTGTCCACCAACTCAGCTTCTTTAAGAGGGCGGCCTTCCTGATTTCTAATTAGCTGAAAACCTGCTCCTTCTAAAATTCTCTGAGGTTCTCGGGAATAACGGGAAAAGGATAGTGCTGTAACTAAAACTGTTTTACTCAATCTTCATCACCTTCCTCAAATTATTTATCCCAAGTACATATCTTTTTCCGAACGGCACCAGAGGCAGCCGAAGTAGTTGAAACAGCATATAATTGCAGGAAGTTGCTTTCGCTGTGATTTCCCCCATTCAATTTGGTTTCTCTCCGTCGCTGTTCCAATTCTCTTTCTTCAACCAAAAGCTGGAGTCGTCGCTCGGGAATATTAATTTCGATCGTATCTCCGTCACGAACTAAAGCTATCGGGCCACCGGCTGCTGCTTCTGGAGAAATATACCCTACGGAAAGACCGGCACTAGCACCAGAAAACCTGCCATCGGTAATAACAGCAACATTGTCCGCGTTCTGAAGGATTTCGGTAATTCGGTGCATCTCCCGCATTCCCGGTCCCCCGCTAGGCCCTTCATACCGAATAACTACCACGGTTCCTGAATTAATCCGACCACTTCTGGACGCATTAAGGGCTTGCTCCTCTCTATCAAAAATAAGCGCCCGGCCTCTAAACACATACTGTTCTGGGGGTACGGCCGAAACCTTAACCAACGCCCCTTCAGGCGCCAGATTTCCCCGCAGTACCGCTATACCACCGGCGGGAGCAATCGGATTTCTCAGCGGGCGTATAACTTTATCGTTTAAAATCTCTGCCTGACTAACATTTTCTGCCACCGTCTTACCGGAGACAGTTATCACCTTTCCGTTGATCAAGGGCAATAACTCTTTTAATAGAGCAGGAACTCCTCCCGCATGATAAAAGTCGATCACCGTAAAGCTATTTCCATTAGGGGTAATACTGGTCAACAAGGGAACCCGACGGCTGACTTCATCAAAGACCTCAATATCCAGATTTACTCCTGCTTCAGCAGCAATACCTAAGAGGTGAAGAACTGAATTGAGACTACCTCCAATAGCCAGAACCACCGCGATAGCGTTCTCAAAAGCTTCACGCGTTAAAATCTTCCTCGGTGTCAATCCCTTTCGGACTAATTCCACTGCCTGACGACCTGCAATTTCTGCCGCCTGCCTACGGAGAGCGCTCATGGCAGGATGCAAACTGCTGCCCGGAAGGGACATTCCCAAGGCCTCGGCAACAATCGCCATTGTATTAGCCGTTCCCAAAAAGGGACAAACACCCGGCCCGGTATAATAGCGCATAGTTTTGTCCACTAAATCCTTTTCCTCCAGTCTTCCCTCCAAAAAACGCTTGCGATCCTGTTTATGTTCTGCCGCCAATATGTAATTTATCATGGGACCGCCTGTTAACAACAATGATGGTATGTTTAGCCGAGCCGCCGCCATGAGCAACCCGGGAATAATCTTGTCACAGGAACCTAACAATACCGCTCCGTCGAAAATACCGTGCCCCTGTATCATAGCTTCTACCGAGTCGCTGACAAGCTCACGGCTGGGCAATGAATATCTCATTCCTGCATGACCCTGGGCAATTCCATCACAGATGGCAATGGTGTTAAACTCTAGCGGTGTTCCCCCAGCAGCCTTAATCCCCGCCTTCACATAACCGGCAAGTTCTCGTAAAGGCACATGACCGGGACTTACTTCATTCCAGGTATTTACCACCGCAATTATCGGTTTATCTAAATCCTCGTAACTGAGACCGGTAGAACAAAGATGTGCCTTAATTATGGCCCTTTGATAGTCACTTATTTTGCTCAATCTATTAGCAACAGGCAAATTCTATCCTCCCCCGTTGTCTATGACATTTTTCTTCACAATTAGTAATGTAGGATTAAAATTTTTTTCATAAAAGTTTAAAAAATATTAATATCGTTTTAAAGCTATGGCCTTGCGCGTTTTTTCAATGCTTTCTAGAGCCTGTTCCTGTCTCCGCAGGGAAACGCCTACCAGTAAAGAATCCAAGATGGCAAGGGCAACCAGTCGGCTGGCTAAAGCTTCACTACGGAAACGGGTCTCCCGAGCAGTAGTAAACAAACAAATATCAGCAACTTTAGTTATAGGTGATTTCATAAAGCTTGTAATGCATATAATCGTCGCACCGGCTTCCTTTGCAATCCGTAGTGACTCCACTATATCCTTACTGCTTCCAGTATGGGAAATGCCTACGGCTACATCACGGTCGGTCAAGAGACTTGCAGACATTATCTGTAAATGAGAATCGGTAAGCGCTATACAAGAAATCCCGGTTCGCGAAAATTTGTGATAACAATCCATTGCCACCGCGCCCGAGCCAGCCGCTCCGTAGAATTCTACCCGTCGAGCATTGGCAATGGCTTCGGCGGCTTTTTCCAGAGAATCACGGTCCAGAAGTCTCATAGTATCTCTAAAGCTCTGAATAGTGGAATCAAAAACTTTAGAAGCTATGGTAAGCATGTCATCGCCATTTTCCACATCTTCATGAATGCTTTTTATAGGAGTAACTAAATCTGCCACCAGTGCAATTTTTAACGCTTGATATCCCCGATAACCTAAGCGTTTACATAGCCGAAAAATAGTAGCTTCGGCTACCCCAGCTCGTTCAGCCAGCTCGGTTATGGGCAATTGAATTATATCGTTAGAATTTTCCATGATGTACTCAGCCACACGGCGTTCGGCAGTAGATAAATATGGAAGTATTGCCCGCAACCTGGCAATACAACCCTTCAAGTCCTGGTTTTGTTCGTTCTCCATCAAACAAATCGCTCCACTCATTAAAAAATAAATACTTTTTTAATTTTACAATTTATTAATAATACTTCTACAAAAATTGTTTAATTCCTACCTAAAAGTTAAAATTTTTTTCAACATTCTATCTCCAATATGAAAAATTTTTCGTATCAGAACCTCAAATTGACTCCAGGGCACAGGTCGGTTATAATTAAGTAAACTAAAATAGCCATGAAGGCTATTGCACTTTTGTTTGATATCTAATTAAGAAGCGTATACCGTGTATAGTAAACCATGGAGGTTATCGGTCCACCAGGAATGTGGGCCCTACCAACCATGGTTTTTATTTTGGGTGTCAACATAACTACTTGGAGGGAAAGACTATGTCACCTATAACTCTAACCCTTTCATCTTTGATGCTTGGCTTTCTACATGGCTTTGATACAGATCATGTAATGGAAATGACCGACTTTGTAAGTCAGGATCCTAGACCGCGGCAGACCCTCTATTTTAGCCTAAAATTCGGTTTGGGTCACACAGCAACCGTGCTAGTGTTCGGGTTGCTAACCTTGGCTTTAAAATTAACCTTAGGTGATTCCTTGGCTGCCTTTTTTGAATTTTTCTCCGGCATTTTTTTAATTCTGCTGGGAGCCTGGTCCATCCACCGGCGGCTTTTGAGAAACAAGCAGTTACACCCACATAGTCATACCCAGTTAGATACTACAGTATTTAAATATGGACCTGTTGCTACCGGGATAGTAACCGGGATGGCCGGAACCGCATCAATATTAGTCTTTGGCCCGTTAGTGGCTGCACAATCGCTCTTGGGAGCAGCCGGCTACATTTTGCTCTACGGGCTGGGAATTATTTTGGCTATGAGTTTATACGGGCTGGCAGCGGCAGGATTTTTTAGTTTTACTATCGGTAAAAACAGATGGGGAAAAGTTGTAAGTGGAATAACAGGCGTGGCGAGTATTGCCCTAGGACTGGTTTGGATCTTTCGAGCTAGAGAAGGGCTAATGCTGGTATGGAATGCTTTAAAAATGTAACAAATTTGAAAGCTCAACCCTTTCGCAATTTTTCATTCTCAAAGGATAGTATTATTAGAATTCTTGGAAAAAACATAGTAAAGGATATATAAAAATTTTATGGAAAATTGCAAAGAAGTTCTTAATTCAGGAGTATAGATATCATGATGAACCAAAAGATTTTGGTAATTGAAGATGCGAAAAACCTCTGTGACCTCATAAAGCTTTATCTGAATAAAGAGGGATTTGAAGTCTTAATTTCACACAACGGTTTAGAAGGCTTAAAACTTTTCCAGCAAGAAGCCCCTAATCTGGTATTGCTTGACATTATGCTCCCCGGTCTTGACGGCTGGCAAGTTTGTCGGGAAATAAGGAAAATGAGCGATATTCCTATTATAATAATCACTGCTAAAGATGAAGAGTTCGACAAAGTTTTGGGATTAGAATTAGGCGCCGACGACTATATAGTCAAGCCCATAAAATTCAAAGAATTAGTAGCCCGTATCAGGGCAGTACTTAGGCGTTTTCACCCAACAGGTCTGGAGGTAAACAAGCTGGTCTTTCCCGGCATGGTAATCGACGCCGATACTTATACGGTGACGGTCAATAAACAGGAAATTACCCTTTCGCCGAAAGAACTGGAACTTTTATATTTTCTGGCCAGCCACCCGAACAAAGTATTCACCAGGCAGCAACTACTGGATCAAGTATGGGGTTATGATTTTGCCGGGACCACCCGGACTGTGGATGTCCATATCGAACGTTTGCGGAAAAAACTCAAACCCCATCGCCAGGCAAATCAGATAAAAACCGTCTGGGGGGTCGGCTACAAATTTGAGGTGCGACATGATGATTAGGGGAATTTTTGCCCGCCTGCTGCTTTCTTTTTGGGCCATTATTTTAGTAACCGTGATTATTTTGTTGCTACTTCTTTCTCGCGTTTACACCAGTTTTTACACTACAGAAAAAGAAAAAAAGCTGGTTAAGGCGGGAAAAGAAATTACCGTCATGGCCGAAAAGTACCTGGAAGGAAGTATTCCGGAAAGTCAATTGAGCAACAAAATTCAAGGCGCAGCACACAACTATAATTCTGAAATCAGTATTTTCCCTTCAAAAAAACAAAAAACAAGCCAGAGTCTCAAAACTTTTACTTCACACCTGACTGCCGATTATTTCACCAAAGAAGACATTCAGAAAGTACTTGAAGGCGAAATAGTAAGTAAGATTACCGTTGAGCGGGGAACAAGCTTAATGTCCGTTGCCGTCCCGCTAATAAAAGACGGTCAAGTAATCGGCGGCGTCTCTCTTCATTCACCTATGTACGACGTGACCGCAGCCTCCACCCAACTACGTCGTTTAAGTGCCGTTGTCATCCTCTTGGCGGCACTAATTGCCACCATACTGACTTATTTCCTTGCCAAATACGTTAGTAGTCCGCTTCAAAAGATGAGTCAAGCGGCCTTGATGATAGCCAAAGGAGATTTTTCGGTAAAAGTAGACGTGCGGGCAAAGGATGAGTTGGGTACCCTGGCTCGTAGTTTTAACTACATGGCCGAGCAGCTGGCACGGGTGGAAAAAATGCGCCGGGAATTTATCGCCAACATATCCCATGAACTCAGAACGCCCATCTCCTTTATCAGCGGCGTCCTGCAGGGAATTCATGATAAAACCATTCAATCCCGAGAGCAAGAAAAATATGTTTCCCTGGCCATTAAAGAAACCGACAGGGTTAGCAAACTTATCAACGACATGCTGGAACTGTCCCGCCTTGAACATGGAGATATAAAGTTGGAATTACAAAAAGTGGATTTACAGGAAGTGGTTTTAGAAACGCTAGCAGCCAAAGAGCCAGAGTTCTTGAAAAAGGACTTAAAACCGGAACTGAACTTTACAGCAAAACCGTACGTTTTGGCCGACCCGAATCGGGTCAAACAAATGATAATAAATTTGCTGGATAACGCTATTAGATTTAGTCCAACCGGTAAAACTATCGCCATCGGTATTGAAAAGACATACACGCAAGCAACGGTTTGGATCAGGGATTACGGGCCGGGAATTCCGGAAGAAGAGCAGGAGTTTATCTGGGACCGTTTTTATAAAGTAGATAAAACCAGAAAACAAGAAGAAGGAAGCTCCGGTTTGGGACTAGCCATCACCAAAATGCTGGCCGAAGTCCAGCGAGGTTCGGTAGGAGTAAAAAGTCAATTGGGTGAAGGGAGTACTTTTTATTTCAGCCTACCGCTCTGGGAAAACGAAAATTAAACGAGTAGGCGGGAATACTTACTACCCACGCCAGGTGTTCATTAAAAGACCCTGCAGCACCTAAACTGCAGGGTCTTTTTATAATCTACTCGAAGAGCTTTAAAGCCTTTTCCACACTTTCTCTCGTATGTTCGACTAGTTCGCTTATGTCCGTCATGTCAGGATTGGACTTTTCCAAAAGTTCCACCAGTTCATGGACATGTTCCTTCAAGTCCGCTGCCCTCTCCTGATCTTTGGCAGCTATCTCCGCATTTATGCCATCCAGTATTTCATCCAACTTAACGGTTTTCTCAGCTGCCGCGGGAATTTCTTCCTTGCCAACCGCATCTTCGATTTCACCTAACAGTGCCAGCGCTTGACGTAGCGATTTTAATTCCGGCACCTGGGTTTCCTCCACCGCTTCTCCTTCTTGGAATAATAGTTTTGCTTTTTCCACACTTTCCCTGGTATGCTCTATCAGATCGTTTACTTCCCCTGAATTAGGCTGTGGCCTTTCCAAAAGTTCCACCAGTTCATGGACGTGTTCCTTCAAGTCCGCTGCCCTCTCCTGATCTTTGGCAGCTATCTCCGCATTTATCCCATCCAGTATCTTGTCTAATTCAACCGCTTTTTCAGCCGCCAAGGGAAAATCGTCGGACGCTACAGCTGACTTAATTTCGTTCATCAGAGCCAGGGCATTATTCAGAACCTCAAGTTCAACTAATTTCACACTCTGTACCTCTTCATCATCCGCCGTTTCAGTATTATCAGCGGTGTGAGAATCGTTAATAGCTTCCGGCTGGCTTTCCGCTTCCACCTGTCCTTCCTCTTCAGCCATGCTCAAATGCTGTTCCGGCTGTGAGATATAGCCATTGAACGTTAACGCCACCGCAATAACAAAGATCAAAACCCCACTGACAACAATCGATTTTCGCTGCCCAATGTTGTTAGTAGCCGCGCGGTCTATGAAAGGAACTACTACGAGAGCTAAGCCCAGAAAAGCAGCAGTTATTAAAAGACCATATAAGCCAGTCCAATTTTCGATGGAAAAAATGCTCAGGAATAACCATGGAGGTTTAGTAGCTTCAATTCCTTCCACCGGTACAGGACCTATTGCCGGCGGCCTTAGAACCGCCAAAAGAATTAGAATTCCTGATAAAACAAGACCAAATCCGATTAATTTAACTAAATGCTGGGAAAACTTTTGTTTCTGTCCGGTATTGGCATGACCCCAAGGGAGCGGCGAAATTTTTAAACATTTCACCAGTAACAGATGAACCGCTAATAAACCTAAAACTAATATGGGCAGCATACTAACGTGAAGTGAATACATCCTAGTCAACAATGGTACTCCCTGGGCAAACTCGTCACTAAATAAAATGCCAAAAATACCCAAAAACTTAGCCGCCTCTTCGGCATGGGCTAAAGCTTCAAAAGCCTCTTGGTCCCACTTGAGAATAGTTCCTGTATAATACAATCCTGTCATAACAAAAAACAATACAACTCCCAGCAGCCAGTTGATTTCTCGAGGCCGTTTATACGAACCATAGATAAATACCCGCAACAGGTGCAGAATAACAGTAATCATTGCCGCCTGCGCAGCCCAGAAATGCAAACCTCTCACCAAAGAACCAACTTTTACTTCCGTCATCAACACCCTTATGCTCTGGTTAGCTGCATCAGGATGGGGCACGTAAAACTGAGCCAAAATAATTCCGGTAACGATTAGGATGATGAAGCTAACTAGTGTAAGTCCGCCTAGGGAAAACAAAAAGGTATTGGCATGAGCGGGCACCTCATAATCCAAAGATTTCAGCGAAAGCCGCTCTTTAATCCAAGCACTCATACCTCCATTAGACCTTTCCAGTTCGGCACCTTTAGCCATGAAAAGCCCCTCCTTTTTCGCCTACTGCTGGAGTTTTCCTGCTAATTATTACCCCGCCGGTCAAAATGAACAGACCAGCTAAAAACAACATCACATAATCAATAAGATTGCCGTTAAATTTCGCATGGAGGGATAGTACCTCGGCACCATCGGGTTCTTCCCCTAAAGCCTTAACCAGAAATAACTTTGCTTCTTCTAAATTTGAGTTATTCAGGGCCTCCTGAGCCTTTTTAAGCAGTTCCTTGTTAACTTCGTGACTTGGAAGCTCCAGAGCTGCCTCTATCCGTCCTTCCGCTGCTTCTATGTTTTCAGTCCCTTCTAAAAAAGCAATGGCCTGACGCACATAGGTCCGGGCATCAACTTTGCCTATTTCCCCGCCGTGGGCGAAGACGGCTGGAGCAATCCCGAAAAGAAGCGCCCCCAGAACCAATAAAATTAGAGCTTTTTTCATGTGCTGACCTCCCTGTTTATAATTTTCTAACACCAATATAGCGACTTAATATCACATATTTATCAACAAATTGTAAACAAATCCCCTAAAAATAAAAATCTCACCATACTACAAGAAATAGTCCCTTATAAAACCATAGGATCCGGCGATCGATAACCACCGGATCCTTTTTCCTGGCAACATACCACCTTTATCATCGTGCTTTGGACTAATGTTATGGCAACCCGATAGCAGCCCTTTTTTCCACAATGATGGATTCTAATTTCTCCGCTGCCGGGATTACTTCTCCTTCCACGATCACCTGGCCGCCGGTCAAATTCTTCATTTCTTCGGTAAGGATCTTAGTGACAAGCGGGCTGCCGGTAATAAAGGGTGGCATAGCAAGATGCAGGGGCAAGCCCAAAGCCAGACCAAAGGCACCGTCAGCCAGCGCCTGTTCCTCCAGCCACTGAGGAGCGGAAAGAACTAACGGCAACTGCGGCAGATCAACCCTCAGAGCCTGGGCAAGGTCGGCGGCAACCATCTCAAGGCGTCCGATGGATAAACAAGGACCGAAGTTCAGCACCGGAGGAATACCAAGCTTTCTACAGACAGCTTGCAACTTTTCTCCCGCCAGTTTCGCAGCAGCCGGAGACGCCAGACCGCAGTTTTCCAAACCTCCGCTGGTGCAGCCGGCAGAAAGGACCAGAATATCCCTCTTAATTAATTCCTTAGCAAGTTCAACAGTAAAAATATCATGCCCTTTCACGGTCAGATTCGAGCAGCCCACTACCGCGGCAACTCCCTTTATCTGACCCTCTGCAATCAGTTCAATCAGGGGTTGATAGGTACCACCCAAGAATTTCTTCAAGGACTTCTCGCTTAGTCCCGTAAGCACATCTTCATAACCGTGATCGGGTACTTCCACCTTTACCTGTCCCCGCCGAACTCGATAGCTTTCCAGGGCTGCCTCCGCAATCTTCCTGGCCAAATCTAAACCCCCGTCCAACCTGAAAGGAAGATATTGGGCGTTCTGCTTTTTGGCCACATCATCAAGGCAAATCTGAGGTATCTTCAATTGATCGCAAATAGGTTCAATCCCGGGAATGGTGCAGTTAAATTCAGAAACCACCAGGTCGATGGCTCCGGTAGCGAGTAGGGCTTCAATAGTGAAATTGTTACCCACATGACCCGCAAAAACTTCCTCGTTGTGTGCCGCTCTAAGCTGTAAGTCTTGACCAACACAGGTACAGCCCACAATTTTAAAGCCTTTGGCCCCAACCTCACGGGCGAGCTTGAAGGCTTCGTCGCTGACCAGGTACTCTTGTAAGAAGGAAAGTAGGGACTGCTGATGACCGGAAACCACAATGTTAATGTAATCCGGGTCCACCACCGAAAAACCTACTTTAGCCGGCCTTAGCTCAGGCTCACCGAGCATAATGTCATTAAGTAAATTGGTAAAAATTAAACCGTATATGCCGGTAACGATCCCCAGCCGTAAGGCATGTAACAACATATCAACGGGATCGCTGGACAGGTTAGTACTGGTCTTTACCAGAGCGTCAAAAACTTCAGCCTTGGCCCCGCCCGGAAGCAGGTTGAGTTCCTGCCAGCGTTCCCTTCTGGGCCGGTAAGCCACCGCCTCAACCAGACGCATCTTCTCTGCCCTGGGCCGGTAAAGGTCAGCCAGAATCATCTCAGCAACTTGAACAGCCTGGCGGCTGGAGTCTTCTTCGACGATTCCGAAAACTCTTGCCACCTCAGCGAGCCGTTCCTTACCTTTCAAGGGTAGAGTTGCCTTGCCGGAAGCAATGCCTTTTAAATTATTGGCTGCATTCTCTAGAATATGTAAATAACAAGCGGCACCGCCGGCGACTGACCGCAAGAAGTTTCTGGCCACAACGGTATCCGCTGTTGCCCCGCAGATTCCCTTAGGCGCTCGGTCACTTATCCGGCAGGGTCCTTGAGCACAGAGCCGACAGCATACTCCCTTCAGTCCAAAACCGCACTTGGACGCCTGACTCGCAAGACGGTCAAAAGACGTCTCCACCTCCTTTTTAGATTGCAGGAATTCGTTCAGCCCGCAGTCGGCTGATAAGCACTTGTTAACCATAAAATCCACCCTCCTGGCTTATTTATTAAAGTATACCGTTATGGTATACTTTTTCCTATAAAGAAACGGGTCTTGAACCAAACCCGGACTTAGGACTGTATCCAAGCTATTCTGGCCTGCCGCTGTTACCCGCTAAAGTATAAAAATCGTACCGGCTGAGTTCTTCGATCAAGATCTTCTGAATACTACTCAAGGCATGGTGAATAGAGCAGTAAGGCTGGCCACCCTTGTTACAACCTTCCGGTTCGATAAGGCAACGGTTCATCACTATACTACCTTCCACCGCTTCCACTACATCTCTCAAACTAATATCTTTCGGGTGTTTGGCCAAGGCATAGCCACCCTTCACTCCCCGATAAGAACGGACAAGGCCAGCAGCAACCAGTTGGCGAAAAATTTTTAAGAGAAAACGAAGAGGTATTTTCTCTTGCTCGGCAATTTCTTTGGCTTCCACTACTTCGCCCATCGGCAAGCGGGACATGTATAAGACTGCCCTGAAAGCGTAGTCAGTAGCTTGATTAAGCTTCATCTTACTTCCCCACGAACCAAAACTATACTTATTAAGTATAGTTTTATTGTAAATCATAAACTCAGAGGAGTCAACCCGAGCAACTCATTAACGGCCAACATTTTCCCATAAATATGGTCACTGTTTACTCACCGGAGACGCTTTATGCTTTCCTTCAGGAGTCAATGCATATTTCTGTATTTTACGGTAAATAGTAGCTCGACTGATACCCAACGCCTTGGCAGCTTTTTCCTTCCCGTCTTCAGACCAACCGAATTGTTGTAAAGCCCTTCTTATAGCCTCTTTTTCCAGTTCGGCTAACGAAGGAATACCTGATCCGCTTTCAGAGACGGTGTTAATTAAGTGTTCTTTAGTTAAGTGTTGCTTCATGCGAGGAGGTAAACTATCCACGGTGATGCGGTTGGTTTCCTCTAAGTTAATAGCGTATTCTACAACGTTGATGAGCTCCCGGACATTACCCGGCCAAGCATATTTAATGCAGAGCTCTAGCGCTTCCGGCGTAAAAGCTTCAACTTTTTTGGATAGCAGTTTGCTGTATCGCTCCCGATAGTAGTCCAGCAGCAGAGGAATGTCTTCCCGCCGCTCTCTCAGAGGTGGAATAATTAATGGAATAACACTCAAACGATAATATAAGTCCTCCCGAAATCTACCTTTTTGCACCAACTCTTGGAGGTCTTGATTGGTGGCGGCAACAATTCGGATATCCACCGGTATTACCTGCGTTCCCCCCACCCGCTCGATCTGTCTCTCCTGAAGTACCCGCAAAAGTTTGGCTTGAAGGTAAAGGGACATATTACTAATCTCATCAAGAAACAGGGTGCCACCATTAGCAAGCTCAATCTTCCCCGGTTTGCCTCCCCGCTTGGCACCCGTGAAGGCTCCTTCTTCGTAGCCAAAAAGTTCGCTTTCCAGCAATGTCTCGGGAATAGCACCACAGTTAATAGCAACAAAGGCTTTATGAGCTCGAGAGCTGGCCGCATGTATGGCCCGAGCAAATAACTCTTTACCTGTACCACTTTCTCCCAGGATCAGAACTGTAGAATTACTACCAGCAATTTTACGCGCCCTTTCTTTAACCCTTTGGATAGCAGGGCTGCGACCTATTATATTATCAAAGGTGAGAGTGTGTTGTTGTTTGCTTAAGATTTCGTAAGCAAACCTTTGGGTTTCACTGAAATCCCGGAAAGTAGCTACTACTCCCATTATTTTCCTTTCGCTGGATTTTATAGGTTTAGCAGTACAAACTAAATGAAGATTTTTTTGATTGAATTTAAAGTAAACTTCTCGGGAGGTAAACCCTTTACCATCGCGCAAAACTTCCAGTAATGGAACGGCCTCAAAATATTCCTGGAAGTCTTTTCCTAGCACATTCCGTCTCTTCGTCCCGAAAAGTTTTTCTGCCGATCGATTAAAATGAGTAATCCTCCCTTTCTGATCAATAGCTATAACTCCCTCATGGACCGAATTAATTAAAGCTTCCAGCTGGTTGGCCATTACTATTTTTTCTTCCAAAAGCTCAGTTTCAGCAACTTTGCTACTAATAAAATCTGCCATGCGACCTATAAACTCAATTAGAGAGTCGGCACGAGCTAACATGTTCTGGCGTTGTTGATCATCAAAAGCAATTAAGCTTATAGTGCCGATGACATCCTGCTCCAAGTATATGGGATACACAATAGATGCCTTATAAAAACATCTTCCTGCCAGAGGGCAGGAAAGACAGATTTCATGAAAGCCTGCTTCACTGATAAAAACATGTTTTCCAGTCTTCAGCACATGTTTATTAATAAAACCTCTCAATAGTTTGCTTCCAACGTCATTACGTACTTTTCCCGTACCAGCCACACGCACCAGGTTGGTATCGATAATCTCGACTTCTGTTTGTAGCACAGTCGCTATCGCTTCAGCTACCTTCTGCCCCTTTTCACGGACCTGCTGCAACCTGGACATGAAGAACCCCCTAACCTAATAGTGGCTATCTTTCTTTTAATCATCGTACGTCAAATTTAAAAATGCAAGTCCCATTAAGTTGGTAATTTAACCTAATTACTTATAGGCAAACTGGCGGCACTGCTCAGGACAATTGAACATCTGAATTAGTTGCCTGGAGAGTTCTTCCGAGGAATAAGTTTTGCGACATTTCTGGCAGACATACTGGTTAAACTGAGGTTTTATCATCTGTACCTCTTTACGGCAGTTAGGACAAATTAGGGTTACAGAAGTCACTTAAATCACCTCCGTGCCACAAACCTTGGGCAATGCTTTGGCTAGCAGTTCCTAATTCCCAACCCAAGCTGATTGCCTCCTGATTAACTTCCTTCCAACTCGAAGGAACACGGGCTTCCACAGCTTGCTCTAAGGCTTCTCGGGATACTACACCGGTAATTGAAACCAACACTCCCAAGGCTACCATGTTCGCCGTTTGTTCTTTGCCTACTTTCTCTTTGGCTAAACGCACTATAGGAAATTGATAAACTTGGGCAGCAGTAGATGGTAAGTTAGAGACCTTATCTTCGTCCACAATCAATATTCCGTTCCTTTTTATTAGTCCCGCGTACTGGTCACAGGCTTCCTGGGTTAAAGCCAACTGTATGTCGGCTAAAAAGACTTTGGGATAGTCGATAAAGTCATCGGCAATGATGATTTCTGCTTTACTGGCTCCCCCTCTTGCCTCCGGCCCGTACGACTGGGTCTGGACCACGTTTTTTCCGTCCAGCATCGCTGCTTCGGCTAAAATAATGCCTGCCAGGATTATACCCTGTCCCCCCGATCCACTTATCCTGATTTCCTTCAAATAACTCATGACCCCATTCCTCCTCCTAAGTTTTGTGCTCGAGCGACTAGCTGGGAATACTGCTCAGTATATTCCGGTTCCGGGTTGGAATACAGTTCACCAATGATTACTTTATCGGCCAACTCCTCTTGTGTCATCTGAGCTGCTGCCTGGACGGTTACTGCATGATCCCGCTGCCACTTAAGCATATCTGCCGGAACGGCTATGCCATTGCGTTTACCGAAACCTACAGGACAATGAGTGATAGCTTCTACCAAACTAAAGCCCTTGTTAATTATTGCATTTACCAGCAATCTCGTAAGTAGTTTATTATGGTAAGCAGTAGCTCTCCCGAGGTAGGTGGCTCCCGCCGCTTTCGCTAGCTCAATTAGATCGAAAGGCCGTTCAATGTTTCCGTACGGAGCGGTGGTTGCTCGACCCTCTGTAGGCGTAGTAGGTGAATACTGCCCGCCGGTCATTCCGTATATGTTGTTATTAAAGACCAACACCGTTAAATCAAGATTGCGCCGGGCAGCATGAATCAAATGGTTACCGCCTATGGCTGTACAATCTCCATCACCGGTAATAACAATTACGGTTAAGTTTGGATTAGCCAGTTTAATACCGGTGGCAAACGCAATGGCTCGCCCATGGGTAGTATGCAATGTGTCAAAATTAAGGTAAGCGGTTGCCCGGGAAGAGCAGCCGATTCCTGAAACTATGACTATCTGATTCGGATCACGCTCGACTCGATTGATTGCTCGCAGCAATGATCCTAATACTATTCCGTTGCCGCAACCAGGGCACCAAAGATGAGGCAGTTTGCTGCTCCTGAGGAACGGTTCGAGTTCTGCCAGCATTAAATAACCTCCTTTAGGCATTTCAATATCTCTAGTGGCGTTATCAACTCACCATCGACTCGAGAAAGTCCAACTACTTTAGCGCTATTTTTAACCACTCGTTCAACTTCCAATTTAATTTGGCCCATGTTTAGTTCGGGAACCAGAATAGTTTTGGCCCGAGAAGCCACTTCCCGAACTTTCTGTTCGGGGAAAGGCCATAGGGTGGCTAACCTCAGTATACCTGCCGCCAGCCCTGCTTCCCTAGCTTCCTTTATTGATCGTTTGGCAGAACGTGCTACACTACCATAAGCAACGATCACAACTTCTGCATCTTCCAGGCAATATTCTTCCACCATACATATCTCATCTGTATGATTGTAGATCTTTTCATGAAGGCGGTTTAAAACTTTTTCGGCCACTTGAGAATTGGTAGTAGGGAAACCGTCCTCCCCATGTAATAGCCCGGTTACGTGATACCGGTAGCCAGTTCCAAAATCCGCCATCGCTGGTACTCCATCGCTGTCGGGCTGGTAGGGAAGGTAACGCTCCGGCGGTACCGCTGGTCTCTTTCTCTCTACTATAGAGATCTCTTCCGGCGAAGGAAGAACTACTCTTTCCCGCATATGACCTACCACTTCATCCATTAATACAATCACCGGCACACGGTATTTCTCACTCATATTTACCGCTGTAACAGTCAGGTCAAAGGCCTCTGACACCGACGCCGGAGCCAGTACAATCACCGGATGGTCTCCATGGGTACCCCAACGAGACTGCATGACGTCACCTTGAGACGGGGCTGTAGGAATCCCTGTACTGGGACCGCTCCGTTGAACGTTAATAATTACACACGGCACCTCAGCCATAGCTGCATATCCGATATTTTCTTGTTTTAAAGAAAAACCCGGACCACTGGTAGCAGTCATAGCTTTTAATCCGGTCAGAGAAGCGCCAATCACCGCTGCCATGCTGGCAATCTCATCTTCCATTTGGATGAACTTGCCACCCAGAGGAGGAAGCTTTCTAGCCATGATTTCTGCAATCTCCGTGGAAGGAGTAATGGGATAGCCGGCAAAAAACCGCACTCCCGCAGCTAGAGCTCCTTCGGCACAGGCTTCATTTCCCTGCATCAAGCGAGCTAGCCTCACCAGATTAGGCACTATTTTTCACCTCAAGGCTGATAGCGAAGTCGGGACACAAATTTTCACAGATGCCGCAACCAATACATAACTCGGGCCTGGCTATCAATGCCCTTCCCTGACGGTCAGCAGCCAGTACTCCTTTGGGGCAAAAGGCTATGCAAATTCCGCAACCCTTACACCAACTTGAGCGGACATCCATATATAGAGATTTGGAATGAGCCCTAACGGCCATGGGTAACCCTCCTTAGTTCTTTCTTACAGAATGATACTTTATCGGTCTGTACAAGCAAGACTCGTGCCAGAATTTCGGGCAGATGTAAAAAAAAATAGATTTAACGGTATATTTTTTAAAATTTAAGTGGTGCTTGAAATAATTAATAACTCGTTTTATGGCAATGTCGTACGTCTCAAAATGATGCTTAAGTAATATTTTCTTTAATTTAGCTTGTTTTCTCATTTTGAAACCAATCTCAAATCGAGAATAACGTCCTAATTTGTCTTGAGGTAAAAAAAAAGCGTCTATGTCGAAACGGGAATATCTTTTTTGGTATTTTGACCATAAATCTCCTGCACATCAACTAAAAATTCCTCACCAGAAACCTTTATTTTATATCGCTTTAATGGTCCCATTCTTTCTTCCAATTCTTCTATTTTTGTGATAATTATGGGACCTTTTAATCTATAACCCATCCTGTCTGATTGGAGGGTAACTTCATAGACAGAAGATAAGAAAACATCTATGCTTTCTTCTTTAAACAATTCTTCCTGAGGTCCCATCACCACTCGAATTTCTTCTTCCCCTTTGAATTTGGGAATTAAGTTTTCAGGTAACCTACGTTCCTTAACGCCGCTTGGGGTTGTCGTCCCATATACTTTAATAACATCACCGGCAGTAAGCATCCGGCCATCTATCCCCCCAATTTTTGCCTCCAGGTAAGTGGATCTACTTATAGTGACCTCATGAAGGGGTTGGCACTTACCTAACGGAGGAAAGACGTCCGCTCATCCCGAAATGTTAAGTCAGAAGGTATGAAGGATGAGCGACATCAAAACACCCAACAAGCGTAAACGTTGGACCGCCCAGGCCAAAATGGAAATTGTCTTGAAAGGCCTGAGGGGTCAGGAAACCATAGCCGTCTCTTTTTTCTGAAAATCAGACTTGACAAGGCCACCCAATAGTACTTAACCTACGTAATAAAGCTGAACGGATTAATACGATAATATTTCAAAAACAAAAAAAGACTGGTAATTAGAGTCTTACCAGCCTGCGATGGGAACTAAATGTGAACCATTTCCTATTTCTACCTGATTCATATAGGTCTCATCGCGAAAACCTTTATTTACTACCATCATAGCCTAATAAACTTCTTGTTTCCAGTCAGTTCCAGCTGCTGGTTTGGTCTTTTATTGCCTCGAGTTATTTATTCCCATTTCTTGGCCCTTGATTTTTTACTGTGAGTCTTTCTTCTCTCTAGTGGATAGACAGTACGCCAAAATTCACTTGAGGATGAAACGCCCCGAAGGGTCTATCGTATGGCGGTTTGCGCGTCAAATTTCCTCTACCATTACATCAAAGACCTGGTCCATAACACGAAGACGAAGGACCCTCATACTCTTACCCGTTAACCAATTTCGCAGCATACTAAGCCGTCCTTCGTATCCCTTCAGGATTTCGTGGGCTTTCTCTACTGAAACCTGCCGAAAACGTATTCGATCACCTGGTTGGGCCTGAGCCAATTTGTCAAGGTCTGGTGTAATAACCGTAGCTATCTTCGGATACCCCCCGGTGGTTTGCCGGTCCGCCATCATTACAATAGGAAGTCCGTTCGCCGGCACCTGAATAGATCCAGGCGCCACCCCATCGGAAATGATATCAGTCGGTCCCTTGTGAGCAATGGGCGGGCCTGTCAACCGATATCCCATCCGGTCAGAGCTGTTGCTCACTGTATACTCTGCTGTCAATAGGGTATTTATCCCCTCAGCAGAAAAGTAATCGTCCTGAGGGCCTAGGATTACTCGCACTTCTATAGTGTCTCCCGCCAGTGGTGGTATCAGAGCTGAAGGGACAAACCGCCGGGCCAAATCAAGGGATGTTTTCCCCGCGGGCCCCCGGCAGAGAATGTCTCCAACCCGAAGGGCCCTCCCTTGGTATCCCCCAAGCCTGCCGCGTAGGTACGTGGACCTGCTACCCATTACTAGTGGAACATCTATGCCGCCAGCTATTGCTAGGTACGAACGACTCCCCCTCCGTGGGCCAGAAAAAGCCAAGATGCTTCCGGCCCGGGCGGCTACCGCCTGCCACAACGGGATGGGGTGCCCGTCCAAAGTAGGTCCCAGGTCAGCCCCAGTGACAGCCAAGACGGTGTCGTTCAGTACCCTCAGGGTCGGGCCCATTAGGGTAATCTCTAAGCAAGCATCTTCTTCCCTGTTACCTACCAAGAGGTTAGCTGCCCGAAGAGCAAATTGGTCCATAGCACCGGCAACTGGAACGCCAAATTCCTGATAGCCGTACCTACCCAGGTCCTGAACGGTAGTTAGCATCCCTGGTTTTAGTACTTCAAACACCGGAACGTTCCCCGGCGAAGGGGTATAAGCCTGGTAATTATCTTCCAGGTTCTGATACTCCTCCTCCAGTCTATGGTACACTTCCTCCGTGATAGGTACGAATCTGATGCGGTCACCCGCTCGTATAAATACAGGGGGCTGACGAAAGGGATCAAATAATTTAACGGGTGTTCTACCAATCAATCTCCACCCGCCGGGGCTCTCTATGGGGTACACACCAGTCTGTCTGCCGGCTATACCGACTGAACCCGCAGGAATGGCTGTCCTGGGGGTGTGCAGACGCGGTGTTGCAATTCGCTCATCCATTCCACCCAGATAGAGGAACCCCGGTGTAAAACCCAACATGTATACTATATATTCCGGCCGGCTGTGAAGGGATACCACCTCCGTAGGAGTAATCCCGTGGTATGCGGCCACCTCCTCCAAGTCGGGCCCATACATACCCCCGTATATGGTGGGTATTTCCCATGTGGTGGACGGCGGAGGCTTTGCCGTTTCCGGAGCCTCCGCCGCTTCTTTCAGCCGACATAGGAGATCATGGTAAGAAATTTCCTCTGGCCGGTAATAGACCAACAGAGACCGATAAGTGGGCACAATTTCGCTAATGCCTGGCAGTTTCCTGTGGTTCAAAGTCAAAGCCATCCCACGCACCTTATTGTTGATGGCCTCACTAATGCTATTGCCGAA
>NZ_BDGJ01000042.1:0-8449 GCF_002207765.1 Calderihabitans maritimus | reverse complement strand
ATGCTATTGCCGAATTCTACCACAACGGCTCGGTCGCCCGCCGGCAAGTACCGAGGTTTAAGGTACATATATTAGCCTCTCCCTCCAGAAAAGGGAGCAATGCATCATAAACGTATCGCCCCCGCTTATAATAATTTTGAAGGCCCATGCAATCATTATTTCAACCCCAATGCCAAGGTCACCAGGACCAATGGGTAACCGTCAGTGTCATTAGGTTATTTTACAACTTAACAGCCCCTTGCTGATCGCGACCAAAAATTGGAAGATGGCAAAGATGCGTTTCTCTCTTGAGTCAAGAGGATCATCCCCACAAAGTTCACAACACTAAGTCAAACTTATGCTCCAATAGCCCCTCCTTGTTTTTCCGCCCTATCGCGTCTAAAAGATTGATAATTCCTCGTCTTTCAGATCGGTGATAAACATATGCCCAGGAGCATGGGTGATCATTAATTCCGGCTTGGCTTCCATGGCCACTGCCTGCGGGGTAACCCCACATGCCCAGAATACAGGTATCTCGTCTGGTCTTACAGAAACAGCGTCTCCAAAGTGTGGCTTGGAAAGATCCGTAATACCGATCTGTTGCGGGTTTCCTAGATGCACTGGCGCCCCGTGTACGCCCGGAAAGCGGGAAGTCACCTGCACGGCACGAACAACTAATTCCACCGGGATGGGGCGCATACTTACTACCATCGGACCCCGAAATATTCCGGCAGGCACACACTGCCGATTAGTGATAAACATGGGAACATTTTTCCCTTCCTCAATATGCCGCACCGGGATCCCAGCCGCCATCAAGGCGCTCTCAAAGGTAAAACTGCATCCCAAGAGAAACGCCACCAGGTCTTCTCGCCAGTAAGCCGTAATTTCCGTCACTTCGGCTTCCAAGATACCTTGCCGGTAAATCCTGTATTTCGGCACGTCGGTTCGAAGGTCCGCCCCGGGGGCAACCCGCTCCGGTACCGGAGAACCCGGATCTGTCACGTCAATAACGGGACATGCTTGGGGGTTGCGTTGGGCAAATAAAAGAAAATCAAAAGCGTCCCGTTTGGGTAACACCACTAGATTAGCCTGTACGTAACCCGGGGCTAGGCCCGCCGTGGGGCTTCGCCAGCAGCCGGCTCTAATCTCCCTTCGCAGTTCACTAGGCTTGAGATCTGCGAAGTTCATGCGAATTCCCTCCTCTTATGAGGCCGACATCTACTGATTTCAGACCAACCTTCTCTCTACTTAAATTAATGCCAGATCCTACCGCTTAAAAACTAGCCGCCAACCGGTTTAATATCCACGCCAGCATCAAGAAGCCTCTGACGAATGGTTTTAACCAACTCCAACGCTTTGGGATTATCACCGTGGACACAAATAGTATCGGCTTTAACAGCAATGTCTTCGCCATTCCTGGTCCTGACCTTTCCTTCCAGAACCATCCTCAACACCTGTTCTGAAGCCTGCTCCGGGTCATGAATCACTGCACCAGCCTCACGGCGCGAAACCAAAGTTCCGTCAGGATTGTAAACCCGATCAGCAAAAACCTCATAAGCAACCTTCAGGCCCAATTCTTCCCCTGCCCGGGCAAACGCAGACCCCGGCTGGGCAAAAATGATCAGCTCTTTATCCACAGCAGCTATCCCCCGGGCCACAGCAACGGCAACTTCATAGTCCTTAGCGACCATATTATACAAGGCACCATGGGGCTTAACATGTTGCAATCGCACACCAGCCGCCCGGCAGATCCCAAGCATAGCTCCTACCTGGTAGATAATGTCAGTCTCTGCCTCTTCAGGGGTAAGAGCCAAATAGCGTCGCCCAAAACCGACAAGGTCAAGTATCCCGGGGTGAGCACCAACCGCCACACCGTAATCCCGGGCCATATTCACGGTCCTTAACATGACTCTGGGATCCCCCGCATGGAATCCGCAAGCAATATTAGCCGAGGTAATAAGTTTGATAATCTCCTGATCCATGCCAATGACGTATGATCCAAAACTTTCACCCAGATCACAGTTCAAATCCACCTTAAGAGTCATAGTTTTTCCCTCCCAAATAGGCTGACCAGTTCTCTTTCTCCCCCCAATCCCCTAAATTTAAACTCTTTAATAAACTAAATACAATTTCGATGCTTGACGTCGTAGAATCCTATAGGTCGCCTAGTACTAATTACCGCATACCATGGATCGTTTACATCCCTAGGTAGGCCTTTCGGATTCGCTCATCTTCCATGAGTTCTCTTCCTGCCCCCTCAGCGACGATTCTACCCGTCTGCAGGACGTAAGCCCTATCCGCCAATTTCAAGGCGGCATGAACATTTTGCTCCACCAGGAGAATAGTCGTCCCCCTTTGGTTAATTTCCCTAATCATTTCCAATATCTCCATGACCAGCTTGGGCATAATGCCGAGCGACGGCTCATCAAGCATCAGCAGCTTAGGTCTAGACATAAGGCCCCGGGCAATCGCTAGCATTTGCTGTTCGCCCCCGCTCATGGTTCCGGCAACCTGTTCCCGGCGCTCTTTTAGCCGAGGAAAAATCCTATAAATCATCTCTAGGGTTTTCAGCCGCTCCTCCTCCGATTTTTGGGTGTAGGCACCAAGGATCAGGTTCTGTTGTACCGTCATTCGCCCGAAGATCCATCTTCCTTCAGGTACATGGGCTATCCCTGCAGCTACCACCTCATGCGCCGGTAGTTGATCTATTCGCCTGCCGTCGAAAACTATTTCCCCTCCCGTTGGCCTAATCAACCCCGAAATCGTCCGAAGAATCGTTGATTTTCCGGCCCCATTCCCCCCTACTATTACGACTATTTCCCCTTTTTTGATTTCAAAGGAAACATCGTGAATGGCAGGAACTCCTTTGTAACCAGATTTGAGATCTTTAACCTGAAGCAACATGGTCCATCTCTCCTAAGTAAGATTTAATCACTCGGGGATCCTTAGCGACTTCCTCTGGGGTTCCCTCAGCGATTTTTTCACCGCCATCCAAAACCACAACCCGGTGAGAAATGGGCATCACCACTTCCATTACATGTTCTACAATAAAAAGGGCAATTCCCCTTTTATGAATCTGCCGGATCAATTCCACAGCTTCAAGGGTTTCGGTAGGCGTCAAACCAGCCATGACCTCGTCTAAGAGTAGCAGCTTGGGTTTGGTAGCCAAAGCACGGGCCAGTTCTAGACGTTTTTTATCGGCAATGGTTAGCCCCTTGGCCTCCCAATCCAATTTGTTGGCCAGCCCGGTGAATTCTAAAACCTCTTCAGCCTCTTTTCTTGCCCGAGTGGGACTCGCGGTCCGCAAAAAAGCACCAACCATAACATTTTCCAATACAGTCATATCTTCGAAAGGTTTAACTATTTGAAAGGTGCGGGTGATCCCCTTCCGACAGATATATTCGGGGGACCTCCCGGTGATGTCCTCACCGTTGAAAAATATCCTCCCTCCATCAGGTTGGTAAAAACCGGCCACCATGGCAAAAAAGGTACTTTTACCCGCTCCGTTAGGGCCAATCAAACCCACAATTTCCCCTTCATCGATTTGCATAGAAATTTCCCGGTTGGCAACAAGGCCACCAAACCGTTTGGTCAGCTTTTGAATCTCCAACAGAGCCAAAGTTAAGCCTCCTTTCTCCGGGCCTGATTGCGCCCAAATAATCCCATTAAGCCGGCAGGTTGAAAAACAGCAATCAGCATAATCAAGACCCCGTAGACAACCAGATCGAGCGCGGAACCACTTCCGCCCAGGTAGCTGCGAGTAAATTCGGATAAGGGCACCAGAATGGCAGCACCGATAACAGGACCCCATAGAGTACCTACTCCACCCATAACAGCGACCAGACAGGCCTGGATGGAAATCGACATTGCCAGTACGCTATTGGGGTCAATATATAAAACATACTGCGCATAAAAAGTACCAGCCATCGCCATTAGGGCTGCACTAATAGCCATGGCAACCATCTTATAATAGGTAGTATTGATTCCCAATGCTTTCGCTGCATCCTGGTCGTTTTTGATGGCCCGAAAATAATAACCAAGGCGGCTTTTCTCCACCAGTCGGGTTACGAGTAAAGTAAGGCCAAGCATTCCCAAGGCAATATAGTAATAGGGAGTCTTTTCTGTAAATTGGAAGTTAATCCAAACCGATGGCAAGATAGGAAGGTAAAGCCCAACAGCAGCGCCAACCCATTCCCAATTGGAAAAAATAATCATGAAAATCTCGCCAAGAGCAAGAGTGGCAATAGCAAAATAGTGTCCCTTCAGACGAAAGGTTGGGTAGCCGATGGCTAATGAAACTAAAACGGCCAAGATCATTCCAATCAGCATACCAAGCCAAGGACTAATCTGCCACTCCATCATCAACATTGTAGAAGCATAAGCCCCTATACCAAAATAAACAGCATGGCCCAAGGAAACCTGTCCTGTATACCCCCCCAGTATATTCCAGGCACCACCCATAACAGCGTACAAAAATATCAGAATAAACACGTGTAAATAAAAAGGCTGTTGAACCACGTAAGGTAGGATTACTAAAGCTAGGCTGGCAAAAAACAACAGCACTCCCTGAACCGTCTTACCTTTACTCACAATCTTCGTCTGCAGGGAAGCATTTTCCTGTGATAAAATCTTGGACTCTTTCACCTGATACACCCCTTACACATTACCCATCAAGCCTTTGGGTCGAAGTACAACCACAACTACGTAAACCGAGAAAACGATTACGTACTTCACCGATGGATCGATCAACAATCCTGCAAGGGCCTCGGTAACCCCGATAATAATTCCGGCAACAAAAGCCCCTTGGATGCTTCCGAAGCCCCCCAAAGCCACCACAACGTAGGCAAGCAACCCGAACAACGCACCTACTTCTGGGAAAATATAATAAAAGTTGGCCAAAAGGGCTCCAGCTACGCCAACACAGGCGGCCCCTATGCCCCAGGCAAGAGCATACATACGCTCACTGTTGATTCCCATTAAGGAGGCAGCATTCTTATTTTCCGCCACAGCCATTAAGGCCCATCCCATTTCCGTTTTGGTAATAAACCAATAGACAGCAGCCGTCATCACTGCAGCAACTAAAGCAGCTATGACCTGCGGCGTGCTAAGGTAAATACCCAGAACCTCAACTCTCCCCTGAAAGACAGAAACTGCAACGGAACGATAATCTGCACTGTAAATAAGATGGGCAAGGTTGCGTAAAAAGATCATTAAACCAAAAGTTACAAAAATCTGAGCCAACATGGGCGCATCCAACACACGGCGGATTAATGTTTTGTAAGAGAGAATCCCCAGTGCAAATAAAGCTATAGCAGCCACCGGCAGTGAAATCAAAGGATTGATACCTAGCAAACTAAGGGAATAGACGATAAACATACTTACCATCAGAAACTCCCCGTGGGCAAAATTAACAATATCCATAACTCCAAAGATAATTGTCAGTCCAATGGCAATCAGGGCATAAATACAGCCCCACAAAAGCCCACTAACCAGAGTCTGTATCACGATTTCAGTTGTCAATCCTTCCACATGATTACCTCCCTTAATACTGAAGGGGGAGGGTTAAACAGAGCAGGTCTCGGCAGACAGTTATTTGTCCAAACTACCAATAACTAAGCTCCGTTGCAAAAGAGTTCTGTCCGTGCTGTAGTTTGGAATAAGGGTTTAAGCAGCCGACCGTTTCTCAATAATACTTAACCTTACTCTGTTTTCCCTCCCCCATGTAACTTAGCTTGTTTACCTATCCGACCATTTGGGCATCGGCCAAATCAGGTCTTTAGAAGCCAGATTCCACGGCCAAACAGTTACATACTCGCCGTTTTGTATCTGAACGATAATCCCAGAACCAAGGACATTTTGATGGGTTTCGGGATCGAATTTTATACCCTTCCATGGCATAATCAGCTGCTCCGCTGGTATGTTAGTTTCAAGCAGGGCCTGCTGAATAGCCTCAGGCTCTACTGAGCCAGCGCGATTGATGGCATCGGCCAGTACCAACATTGCAGTGAAGGCTCGGGCTGAGTTGCCATCCATGTTGGTACCGAAACGTTCCTTAAACATGTCATTAACCAACTTGATCATTGGCTTGTTTTTCGCCAGGTCCAGAGCCCATACCTCTCGGCTTAGGATATATTCACCGTCTTCGTTCAGAACCTTAAGAAATTCGGGCGCAATAAAACCGGCATCCATGGCCAGGATAGCATCCACATTAAAGTCAAGTTCCTTATATGTTTTCATGGAGAGGATGGCGTCAGAAACATAAGAGGCCTGCAGTAGAATGTCCGGTTTGGCAGCTTTAAGTTTCTGCACCTCACTGTTAAGGTTGGTGCTTTTTGCCGGGTAGTTAATATCCTCTACCACATTATAGCCATACTCAGCAGCAAATTGCTTTTCAAACTTACCCACCTCACTACCCCAAAGGGTATTTTCATAAAGCAGGGCTAATTTCGGATCGCTAATCAAGCCTTTTTCTTTTAAATCATCAAGGAACTGGAAAAAGTTTTCCGAGAATATCTGGTCATCGGGGGTAGTGCGGAAAAACCATTTAAATCCCCTTTTTGTTAGGGTAGGAGAGGTAGATTCTCCGTTTACAAATGGAATGCCGTAACGTTCGGCCGTCTGGCTAGCCGTGGCCGTCACAGAACTGTGGTAACTGCCAACGAGAGCAACGACTTTTTCCTGGGTAATCAATCTCTCCGCTTCACTGGCACCCTTCTCAGGTGAAGCTTGATGATCCGCAAGAATCAATTTAATCTTGGCCCCACCCAGGTTGGGCAAACCAGCGTCCTTGGCCAAGGGCAGGTTCAGATCTGGATAACTACCGTTAATAATTTCTACGGCCAGTTTAACACCATTAGCCAAATCTTCACCGGTGGCCGCAGCTGACCCGGACAAGGGATAAATAGCACCTATTTTAATTTCACTTACTTGCTCCGCGGCTTCCCCACTCTTTTGTGTCTCGGTTGTCCCTTGCTCTGTCTGCTTTTCGCTCGTTTCTTTTGGTTGGGTAGTTGTTGTACACCCGGCTACAAGGGCAACAGTAAGCATCAAAACAAAAAATAGGTTAACCAGTTTGTGTCTCTTCAGAAACTGCATTTTTTTACCTCCCTTTTTTCTTTTATTCGCTTGTCATAACCATGCTGTCACAGGTCGCCCGAAAGGTGAAGCTAACCTCGATCTTTAGACATCACTCCTTTCCTCATTATTGGTCCCATAACGGATCTCATACGAAACGAGATAACCAGAACTAGTTATCCCTAACATTTTTTCAGCCGTGGTTAATCACCCCTATAGCCCAGGGCCTTGGAAATGATCCGGGCGGTGTCCTTTATAGCAGTCAAAAATTCCCTCAGTTGGGTGCCATGATAATTGTGATCTGACCCAGCCAAACTTAAGGCAGCGACCACCTGTCCCTCGCTGTCAAAAAGCGGCACGGCCAGTTCTGCTGAATTTATGGCCAATTCTCCCTTACTCAACGCAAACCCTCTTTCCTTAACTTTTGCCAGGACTTTTTTCAGAACTGCCACGTCAGTAATGGTGTTGGGAGTATGCGCCCGGGGCGGACAAATTTGGAGAATGCGGTCTATCTCTTCCTCGGGCAGATAGGCTAACAGCAGCCTGGTCGAGGCCCCGGCGTATAGAGGAGCACGCCGTCCAGGCCTGATATAAAGGCGGACAGGATTTTTAGATTCAACAACCTCAATGTAGATCCCATCCAGTTCATCGCGCACTACCAACTGAACCGAATCGCCAACCCTATCTCGTAAGCGGACCATCTGAGGAAGAGCCACCCGTCGTAGCTCCAGGCGTTCTTTAACCAGATTGCCTAATTCGAGCAACCGCAAACCCAATCGGTATCTAGTATCGTTAAAATCCAAAGTGCGTTTCAAAAATCCGTGCTTCTCAAGAGTACACAAGAGTCGGTATGTAGTAGCTTTGGAATACCCCGAACGCCTGGCAAGTTCAGTAAGTCCCAGGCAATCATTGGTTTCAAAATATTTCAAAAGCCGAAGAGCCTTATCCACAGTTTTAACGATTCTATCATCGCTCAAAATCAAAGCCCCCCGTGACCGTTTGCTTACATTCATTCATGGTCTAATCCCAAAAGTTGTGCCAATTCAGAAGATTCTAATAACCCAAGTGGTTCACTATATGAACCGCTGTTTCAAATAATGGCTATACTTAGCTGAACCCTTGATCCCACCGTTGCTTTGAAGTGAAACAGCTCGTCCTCCCACCTGGCGTCAAAGGTATTAAAAAAGAAGTCTAGCGATAAATAGTCTCGCTCAGACTTCTC
The DNA here is from genome assembly GCF_002207765.1 of Calderihabitans maritimus. Lineage (NCBI taxonomy): Bacteria > Bacillati > Bacillota > Clostridia > Neomoorellales > Calderihabitantaceae > Calderihabitans > Calderihabitans maritimus. The sequence continues at coordinate 174 of NZ_BDGJ01000042.1, read as the reverse complement.
CGCCCTCCTGCTAGAGAACACCATTGCTCTCCTGAGGTAATACTTTGCCTTATTTAGATTATATCTTCTGTTAGTTTTAGCGTCAAGTTAATTTTTTGCATTGAATGTGTCAAGTAGTATCGGGTAAAATTTTCCCTGCTCCAATCGAGGCTTAAAAGTGTACGTCAAATTACG
>NZ_BDGJ01000041.1 GCF_002207765.1 Calderihabitans maritimus | reverse complement strand
GGTTTGAGACGTGCCGGAATACTCAAGGAAGCAGCGGAAAACTCGGTAGGTATAACGGCAGGGATAACAGGAGCTCGGATAAGGCTAATAACTATTCTGGATGAAATAGACTTATACAAAACCAAACTGGAACAGATTGAAACAGCGATGGAGAAAACCCTAAGAGAAACCGGACTGGCCGAATACCTTCTGAGCATACCTGGCATTGGCCCAGTAACCGCAGCAGGTTTTCTAGGCGAAGTGGGAGAGTTAACCCACTACGGGCACTGGCGTCAGCTACAAAAAATGGCCGGGCTTAACCTGGTGGAACAGAGCTCTGGCCAGAAAAAAGGGGTCAGAACCATCTCCAAACGAGGACGATCCGGGCTCAGGAATCTTTTATACCAGGCCAGCCTTACCCTGGTAGCAAAAAATCAGGAATTCAAAGCCTTATACCGTTACCTGACAACCAGGCCACAAAATCCCCTGAAAAAGAAACAGGCTCTGATAGCCATTTGCAACAAGCTGCTACGAGTGATGTTCACCCTGGGGAAAGAAAAGCGTTACTATGATGCTGACAAGGTGTT
>NZ_BDGJ01000040.1 GCF_002207765.1 Calderihabitans maritimus | reverse complement strand
CCGTCTTGGCTACCGCCACACCCTGGCTGTTCGCAAATTCCAGAAGCCTGGCTACCTGCCGGTCTAAGTCTGCTTTCTGGTCAGCGCTGGATACTCTGGCGTATACAGCCCTCTATGAATATAGATTTATGCCGGTGGCGGATGCAAAAAGCTGAACGGACTTTCAAAGAAGGGGAACAGCCTACCGCTAGCCCGTGTTTTTCCGCTATTTCCCCTACCCGCTCCATATCCACCGGCTGGCCGAAAACGTGCACCGACAAAATAGCTTTGGTGCGCTCCGTTCCCCTTACCGCATAAGCCTTTGGTTTAAACTTAGCCACAAACTATTGCCTATAAAACTTCTCCAGGTACCTCAACGCATCCTCAATCTCTCCATCTTGATATGCCTGATCAGGCTTTAGTTCTTTAACCTCTTTAAAGACCTCATCAGGCGAAAGTCCGCTTTTTAACAGGAACCAAAGTGTAGCTTTAAGTTCGAGATCTCTCGCATCAAACGAATTTAACTCCTTGAGCAGGTCAGCAAAATCTAATAGTTCACTGTATGATTTAGAATGAGCGGCTACAAACTCTTTTCCTTTCTCGGTAAGGTAATACCTGTATTGGATGTACCCCCCTGCAGTAATTGTTTTTTCCTCCTCAATTAGTCCTAACCACGTCATTTCTCTCAACTCAGTAGCCAATTTTTCTGAAAAGGGACCATAAATATGATAATCAAAGTCTTCTCCAAAAGGCGCTCCAAACTGCTGAGCCAAATAAACTATCTTTTGTATTTTTTTTCGTCCCCTAACTTCACCTAAAATATCAATAAGTTTTCCTAACATAGCATAAGTTTCTAACCTTCCTCCCATTCCTCCCTACCTGTGCCTTATTCTTGTTCAACTTAACAACGCTATAACTTAACTACCGTGAAAAATTCGTTCTACTTCTTTCCTACACTCTTTATTGGGAACATAAATATACATCCCAACTTGACGTCTTCCAGCAATTGCACGAATCGGATCAGACAGTTTGGAAATTTCCGTAGGTCTACCTTGTTTGTTCATAACTAAAATCGGAGGTTTCTGTTCCTCTTCCTCTTGCGTATAGTAATCATAGGCTACGTTAGAAGTGTAATCTACTAAAAGATAATAATCAGGATCAAATTTATATTTTCTTAAAATGTCTTTAACCTTTTCGCTCAAGTCAAAAGGAGCATTTTCTGCTAAAACAATAGGTTTTGAACAACTTCCTGTTTAGCATCCTTAAAGACAAATCACGCAGAATCGCGTTTTTACTACCAGTCCAAATTTTAATTGCTTGAAAGATATCTGTATCATCAATCATCAAATAGTTTTCTAGGTCAACCTTTCCAGCCAAAAAGGATAAAATCAACTTTGGTGTTTCTTCGTCCAATAAATTCTCATGATAAAGATATTCTGCGCGTTTCCATATTGACTGTATCAACTTTTCTAAACCACGCGTTGTTTTGTGAAAGTAAATTTGCCAGTAAGCATAATACCGGATAAACACAAATTGCTCTGCTACCGGTAATCCTTTTCTTATGTTACGCGAACATATGTTCTATGTCAAGTTTTTCTATTCTCAAATTGTCTAACTATTCAAAGCCCTCTCCAGCGTCTTCACTACATAATCAACCTGCTCTTCCGTGAGGTTGTTGTAAAACGGCAGGGCGATGGTTGATTTGGCCACCCGCTCGGTCACCGGAAAGTCGCCTTCTTTGTATCCAAACTGTTCCACATAAAACGGCTGCAGGTGAATGGGGGTAAAATAAGGACGGCATGCCACACCATGGGCCGTCAGGTACTCCATTACCTTATCCCGGTCAATGCCTTCCTCCAGCCGGATCACATACACAAACCAGCTCATCTTGTTCACTTCTGGAGCTACATAGGGCACCCTCACCCCTTCCATCTCCCGCAGCCTCTCGTTGTACATCTGAGCCACCTTTTCCCTCTTGGCCAGCAGATCTTCTATCCGCTCCAGCTGGGCAATCCCCAGAGCTGCGCTCAGCTCATCCATCCGGTAGTTATACCCCAGCCGCTCGTGGCAGAGCCACGCTCCGTCCTCTCCCCGCCCTTGGTTGCGCATGCTGCGGCAAAGCTTGGCTATCTCCTCATCGTCGGTAACGATTACGCCGCCTTCGCCGGTGGTCATCTACTTATTCGGGTAAAAGGCAAATACCGCCCCTTCGCTCTGCGTTCCCGCTTTTCTGCCCCTGTATTCCGCCCCAATCGCCTCGCAGGCATCTTCTATTACCGCCAGCCCGTGTTTTTGGGCTATTTCCCCTACCCGCTCCATATCCACCGGCTGGCCGAAAACGTGCACCGGCAAAATGGCCTTAGTGCGTTCTGTAATCTTTTCCTCAATCCTGTCTACATCAATGTTCAAAGTCAGCGGGTCTATATCCACAAATACCGGCCTAGCCCTCTCGTAAAGAATACAGTTGGCCGAAGCCACAAAACTAAAGGGGGTGGTAATCACTTCGTCCCCCTCGCCGATACCCAGGCTGCGCACCAAAAGGTGAAGCCCGCTGGTCCCGCTGTTCACCGCCACCGCAAACCGCCGACCGACGTACGCAGCCATTTTCTCTTCAAATTCCTTCACCTTCGGCCCCATACTCAACCACCGGGACCGCAACACTTCATTGACCAGTTCAATTTCCCTCTCCGTAATATCCGGGCCGGAAAGAGGTATTCGCATAAACATGCACTCCTATTCGCTAACAAGATGAGCTGAGAAAATTAACACCTGTTCTTATGAAACTTGCCGAACTTACTTTTCATCCGTAGCATAACTTCTACCTACTGTAATTAGCACCAGAAAAAGGCATTGGGACTTCTAGACCCTGCTCTAATCTAGTTTCTATCCACGCTCTCTTAGCATCCCCTCCCATAGCAATTATTTACCTTAATTTGTTGAAAAGTTATCAGGGCGACCAATTATATCAACGGTAAACCTCCAGCAGGGAATTCTCCTGGAAAGAAGGAAATATAAATGGGATTGTTGCGAAGCCTAAAACTGCTCATGTTGTTGAAGAAAGCGCTACAATCTACCTCCTATGACGAAATATCGGCCACCTTGGGAAAATTACACGGGTTCCCGCAAAAAGCCGGCCAACATTTGACTCTATACCTCACGGACAGATTTCAATCCTTCTACCGGCTGTACAGTATGAGTCAATAAATATCGGGGGCCAAGAAGGAAAATGAGGCCCTGCTCCATAAGAGTAAATATACCCAAAA
>NZ_BDGJ01000039.1 GCF_002207765.1 Calderihabitans maritimus | reverse complement strand
CTCAGCAGTGTTGCTCCTGAGGCCGACTATACCAGGGTTATCACCGATCTCAACCGCGTCAAGGCGGTGAAGCTTAGTATGAACGGCAAGGAGTTTGTTGTCCGCACAGAACTTAGAGGTGACGCCTATTTGGCTTTCAAGGCTGTTGGCGCTCGCCCTCCCCAGCGAGTGCTACAGCTTTAATTGTTCCA
>NZ_BDGJ01000038.1 GCF_002207765.1 Calderihabitans maritimus | reverse complement strand
ACACTGCTGAGCATTTGGCGTAGCGCCATCTCAAGGTAAAAGGCAAGGAAACATACCATGATGTGGCCACGGATTCGGCTTTCCGTCCAGTGATACATGGGACGAAGCTTCAGGGTGCACTTCATCTCCCGAAAAGCTCGCTCCACCATCCAAAGCTGCTTGTAGGCCAAGGCCACTTCGCTTGCCGGCAATGTGGTATTGGTTCT
>NZ_BDGJ01000037.1 GCF_002207765.1 Calderihabitans maritimus | reverse complement strand
GTCTTTTAACTCGTACAAACATAGCACTAATATTGTACCATGTTTAAATTAACACCTCCAGACATATCCTGGAAGCTGTGGCACCACGATCTAGGATTTTTAAAAATCCAACCCAGTCATTTTAAGGGTTTCCGGTTGTCGGGTCATTGATTTTGAAGATTAACTGTCAAAGATGAGTTTGAAGTTAAGCTTGGAAGATTACAAAAAAAGCCTGATGGTCGAAGCCTCGAAAAAGGCGTTGATGTTAAACTTGCTGTAGACATGCTAAGTAAAGGTTATAAGAACCACTACGATATAGCTATTTTGATCAGTGGAGATGCAGACTTCGTTCAAGTAGTTCAGGAGGTAAAAGATTTGGCAAAACACGTAGAGTTGGCCTATTTCCCTAACCAGCCATGCTATCACCTGAAACAGGTTGTAGATAAACGCATTGAATTAAATGATAGATTTCTTGAGGATTGCTGGTTAAATACTACAAAAGGTTGAGCTAGTAGCTCAACCTTTTGGACTTAATATATCCCACCGTTGCAGTGCAAAGGTGGGGATTTGATGGAACCGCCATTGCAGAGCAAGGGCGGGATTTAATACAAAACTAACTGTGGTAACTCTTATTCTATTAAATAACTATTTGTATGTCAAGACAAATTGAATAAATTCTTTTAATTTAATTTTACCCAAATATGAAAAATTTAAACTTGGGAAAGTTACTTTAATTATTAATTACTTGTACTATATCTACTATATTTGTACTCAAAATTCCTTCAAAATTGACCACTTTTTTGAAACTTTTTTTAAAATTAACGATTTAGGTTAGGCTTAAATATCCGTCAGCAAAAGGAGGTCTTCCAATGCCCGGCCACATAGAACCAGACTGAAAAGGTAAATGGAAAGATCGTCATAGAAGCCGGCAGGGATCCGGCTAGGCCACGCGGCCTTTTTTGTTCACCCTTTAACCCGAACATCAGTTTGTGCTGAAGGAGGATAATTATATGAGAAGACACGTCCAAAAGAAGAAAGGCAACTAGTATGTGGTGCTTGAACTGGACCGGGACGAAAACGGCAGGCGGCGGCAGAAATGGATTTCCGTACGCAAAGAACTGGGACTGCCCAAACCGGCAACAAAGAAACAGGCAGAGGAATTATTGATACAGAAGCTGAAAGAGCTTCAGGAAGGATGGTTCATCGAACCCAGCAAGATGACCTTGAAGGAATACCTTCACCGCTGGCTCGAAGACTACGGCCGCACCAATCTCCGTCAGACTACCTTTGAAAGCTATGAGACCACTATCAGGTTGCATATCATTCCGGAAATCGGGAATATCCCCCTGGCCAACCTCAAACCCGCTCACCTGCAAAAACTCTACGCCGACAAGCTGAAAGGCGGCAGGGCCGACGGCAAAGAAGGCGGCCTTTCTCCCCGTACTGTCCGGTACATTCACGCGATATTGAAAGAGGCACTAAAACACGCCGTCAAGTGGGAGCTGGTCGCCCGTAGCGTAGCTGAAGCCGTGGACCCGCCGAAGGAGCGTCCGAAAGGACAGCAGTCCTGGACCGCTGAAGAGGTGCACAGATTTCTGGAAGCAGTGAAAGACCACCGGCTCTATCCGCTGTACCTGCTGCCATAACTACCGGAATGAGGCGCGGGGAGATACTGGGCCTAAGGTGGAAAGACATTGACCTGAAGAAAGGAACTATCTCAATCCGTCAGATACTGGTCACAACAGCAGAAGGACTGCGTTTCCAGGAACCAAAGACGGAAAAATCACGGCGCAGTGTAGCGATTTCACCAGCTGTAATAGAAGCATTGAAAAAGCACCGGCAAAGACAGTTAGAGGAAGCTCTTATCCTGGGCAAACCCGAAGCGGCCAAAGGGCTGGTATTTACCAGTCAGGCCGGTACTCCCATCAATCCCCGGAATTTGGCCCGGCACTTTGAAAGCGTCATAAAAAAAGAAGGACTGCCGCCCATACCCTTCCATGCACTGCGCCATACGCACGCAACTCTGATGCTCCAGGGAGGAGTGCATCCAAAGGTTGTCTCGGAGCGTCTGGGACATTCGGGAATAGGAACTACCATGGACATATACAGCCACGTCATGCCGGATATGCAGAAAGAGGCTGCGGAAAAATTTGAGCAGGAACTGCTGGTAAAAACCTTGGGAGAGAAAAAGGAGAGAACTTGACCTCTTGTGTGGGAATAATAAAAAACGGCAAGGAACCGGAAACCCTTGCCGTTTCTATGTTTTTCCTGGTGGGCGCGGCAGGGATTGAACCTGCGACCTCTTGAATGTGAGTCAAGCGCTCTCCCACTGAGCTACGCGCCCATATCAGTGGTGGACGTGAGGGGATTCGAACCCCTGGCCTCTAGAGTGCGATTCTAGCGCTCTCCCAACTGAGCTACACGCCCACTTTATATACACTTTATAGTTTAAATCAAAAGCGGCTAAATTGCAATTTCCTGGCCACAATTTTTCTCATCACGATAAAACGGAAGTCCTACACAGGACTCCCGTCCCATTCTTCAACAAAATTTGGTGGGCCCACCTGGGATCGAACCAGGGACCTACCGGTTATGAGCCGGTGGCTCTACCGCTGAGCTATGGGCCCAGAGAAAAAAAGGTTGGCTCCCCGGGCAGGACTCGAACCTGCAACCTGCCGGTTAACAGCCGGCCGCTCCACCATTGAGCTACCGAGGAATACCAGCCACAGCTTTCATTATACGATAAAAACGTCTGTTGGTCAACAGCAATTTATTTCCTAACTGTGATTTTTATATCGTTTACTTTTTTTTGTCTATTTTATATTATACTTATTCCAGAAAATCTTTCAACTTCTTGCTTCTGCTGGGATGCCGAAGTTTGCGCAGAGCTTTAGCTTCAATCTGCCGGATGCGCTCCCTGGTAACCCCAAATTGCTGGCCAACTTCCTCTAGGGTTCGAGACCGCCCGTCATCCAGACCAAAGCGCAGACGCAGAACCTTTTCTTCCCGCGGAGTAAGCGTATCCAATACCTCTTCCAGTTGCTCCTTCAAAAGCATATAGGAAGCTGCTTCGGCCGGAGCGGGAGCATCCTCATCCTCGATGAAATCGCCCAGGTGGCTGTCTTCTTCTTCACCTATTGGCGTTTCCAGGGAAACAGGTTCCTGAGCAATCTTCATAATTTCCCGCACTCTTTCCACCGGGATATTCATTTCTTCGGCTATTTCCTCGGGAGTTGGTTCCCTTCCCAATTCCTGAAGAAGCTGGCGCGAAACCCGTATCAATTTATTTATGGTTTCTACCATGTGTACGGGAATGCGAATGGTCCGGGCTTGGTCGGCAATAGCTCTAGTGATGGCCTGACGAATCCACCAAGTAGCATAAGTGCTGAACTTATAGCCCTTTCGGTAATCGAATTTCTCAACCGCTTTAATCAAACCGAGATTCCCTTCCTGAATCAGGTCCAAAAAGAGCATACCGCGCCCCACGTAACGTTTGGCAATACTGACTACCAAACGGAGATTGGCTTCTGCCAAACGACGTTTGGCTTCTTCATCGCCCTGCTCCATTCGCTTGGCCAATTCTACTTCTTCTTCTGCTGTTAGTAGCGGCACTCTACCGATTTCTTTTAAATACATACGTACCGGGTCGTCGATTGCTACACCTTCAGGAACGGAAAGGTCAAAATCCAGCCCCTCTTGTCCGTCCTCCTTATCATCTAAGTTTTCTACATTATTTGTTTCTGGAACTATTTCTATCCCCATGGCATTGAGTTGGTCATAAATTTCATCTATTTGCTCCGGGCTTAGATCTACACCTTGGAGAGCATCCATGATTTCTGTATAAGTCAACATGCCTTGCTTCTTCCCTTTTTCGATTAGCTCTTTGACGGCCTTTTCTTTTTGCTGCTCCATCTCTATTCCCTCCTTTCTTCGGGGCTACAGTCTAGTTTGCCGACTGGATTTCAGGTGATAAATCGATTTCTGTAGCTCTTCTATCTCTTTCAACAAACCAACCAACTCTTCCTCTCGATTTTCTGACTCTGCTTCCTTAATTTTTTCTTGAATCTCTTTTACCTGAGATTCAAACCAATGAAGTTTTATGCTGTAGAGACAATCCTCTACTGAATAGCTTTTTTCTGAAGTAAAGTTGTCGTTCCAAAATAGTTGAACTACAAATTTTTGCAGATCTTCCTCTTCCCTGAATAAATCAACCAATTCAGCAGCATCCGATACCTTCCTGCCATAATCTTCTTCTAAGCTGGACAAGATTCTTATTATAGAACGCACCTTGGCGTCACTTAACATTTCTTCCGGAAGTTCTTCCCGAACTCTGGAGCGTACCTCCGGGTCTTCTAGCATTAATCGTAGTAACGTCCACTCTGCTCTAATATGACCAGGAATTACATTCAAAAAACCTCCATTGTTATTATCCCTATTTTTACCTTTTTTATCCTTCCAGGGCCCTGGTTTTGCCTTTTTCCTGATATACTTTCGTAATTCTTGGTAAACGGCCTCTCCAGGAATTCCTATTCTTTCTGCTATCTTTTGTACATAGGATTGACGGGCTATGCTGTTTTCTATCTTGGCCAAATCCGGCAGAATACTGTTCACTGCTTCTACCTTTCCTGTAACCGTATTGGTATCATGTGCAGCTATTGCCTGCTCTAATTTATATTCCATAAGGGTCAAAGCGCTGTTTATAAGGTGTTCCATAGCCTCCGTACCGCGCTGGCGCAACAAATCATCGGGATCCATTCCTTCTGGGAGCGCTATCACTTTTACCTGAAACCCTAAGTCTCGGAGGACATCCAGCCCCCGCAACGTGGCTTTAGCTCCTGCTGTATCAGCATCATAGCCTATAGCTACGTTACTGGTAAACCTTCTGAGCAGTTTCCCCTGCTCAACAGTCAGCGCCGTCCCCAAGGAGGCTACCGTATTCGTAAAGCCATACTGGTGAGCAGCCAGAACATCCATATATCCCTCTACGACAATAGCCTGGTCGTGCCGCCGAATGGCCGAAGCTGCTAAAGGCAATCCGTAAAGTACCTTTCCTTTATGAAAAAGAACAGTTTCTGGTGTATTCAGGTACTTAGGGAGAGACCCGTCCAGTACTCTTCCCCCAAATCCCAAGATCCTACCTCGTTCGTCATGGATGGGAAACATTATCCGGTTCCGAAACCGGTCGTAGTAACCTTTCCCTGATGATACAATTAAACCTGCTTTGACCATATCTTCTTGGGAAATATTTTTCTGCCGCAGGTATGATAATAACCCATCCCAGCTATCGGGAGCATAACCCAAACCAAAATGTTCAATAATTTCTTCCGTCAGCCCTCGACTGAGCAGATAATTTCGTGCTTCCTTACCGGCAGGATGTCGGGCAAGTATCGTTTGATAAAAATGGGCAGCCAGCCGGTTAATCCGGAATAAACGTTCCCTTTCCTCTTTTTTCTTCTTTACCGCAGGACTAAATTCCTGCCTGGGGAGGGATATTCCCGCTCTTTCCGCTAGACGCTCCACAGCCTCCGGGAAAGAAAGATTTTCGATTTTCATTAAAAAGGTGAAAACGTTACCCCCTACACCGCAACCAAAGCAGTAAAACAGTTGTTTTTCTGGATTAACGGTAAAGGAAGGGGTATTTTCTACGTGGAAAGGGCAAAGGCCAGTATAGTTTTTTCCCTGTTTTTTTAACACAACATATTCGGAAACAATATTGACTATGTCTGTACGGTCACGAATATCTTCAACTACTTCGTCGGGAAACCAACGGCCCACCCTCCATCACCCTGCTTACTGATTAAAAACAAGATTTTAAAACAAGTTTTCGCCATAGCTTTCCTAAATCCTGCCGGATTGTAATCAACTACCACCCTCCCCACCGACTTTTCTGCTCAAACGTTTTAATACTATTCTATACGTTAGTAAAATCTCCTGCTTTTATTCGACAAATTTCCGACCCGCCAACTATAAATTAACCGGGTGGATAGATCAGAGTTGTTTGGCCAAAAATACTACTGGAGGTGAGCAAGATGGCTAAAATTATAAGCCTATTATTAATAATTTTATTAACCGGAAGTACTCTTTACGTCCTGTATCAAGGTATACTTCTACCCCTGATTATCCAGCCTTTACGCAAAAAACAACCGTGAAAAATATTGATTTGCCGGCAATATTTTCCGCCTGACACTGATATAATTATATGCTATACTTTAGTATAGTAACAGGTTGTACCCTCTTTATTCTTCTTAAACCTCCCTTTTCTCTGGTGTGCCCTTGTGGCACACTTTTTTATAACCACTTCTTTCGCAAAACAAATATTTACATAGGACACGATTTTCGATTTTCAAAATTTCGGCACAGCTATTATTATCCACAGCTATTATTATCTTGGAAGGGTTTAAATAAGGGAGGGTATATTCCCCTCCCTTAATCCAACATCCTTCTCGACCTTTATAGATGATTCCCGTTATATCACACTATCACAATCGCCCGCTCCCACTTTTAGCAGCAGTTTTGCTGTTGCTACTCCAGGCACCTCCAGACCCATTATTAACCACTCTTATACCTTCCAATTTTTCTAGCTATTATTAGTGTATTAATACCCCCGCAAGGACCACTTACGGCATTTCCGTGCTGGTTATCATGAAAAACGAGAATAATATCCAGCTTTAAACAAAGGTTTTATCCCACCATTTTCTAGAATCCTCAATATAAATTCAGAAAGACCTTCTCCCCGAAAACTTTCCCCGGTGGTCTTGTTTTTTATCTCCCCCGTTGATAAATCTATTTCCAGCACATCACCTTCCTTTACCCTGTTTGAAATCCCCCTGCATGTTATTAAGGGTAGACCAAGGTTAATTGCATTCCTGAAAAATATCCTGGCAAAGGATTCCGCTACCACTGCACCTACACCAGCTTCTTTTAACGCTATAGCAGCGTGCTCTCGAGAGGAACCGCATCCGAAGTTCCTTCCCGCTACTATTATATCACCCTCTTGTATTTCCCTGGCAAAACCAGGTCTTACGCCTTCCATGCAGTGAGATGCAATATCAGACTTGGCGGTAAGTTCCAGGTACCTTCCGGGGTAAATTTGATCTGTATCGAGGTCATCGCCAAAAATATAAGCTTTACCCGATATTTTAAACTGCATTTGTTAAACCTCCTCCATATATTCACGAGGATCTACGATTTTCCCCGCCAAAGCACAAGCCGCTGCAGTAGCCGGTGATGTCAGGTATATTTGAGCATCAGTGCTGCCCATCCGGCCGGGGAAATTCCTGTTAGTAGCAGTGACACACACCTCTCCATCAGCAATCACCCCCTGGTGAGCTCCAAGGCACGGCCCGCACCCGGGAGTGCTAAATGTTGCCCCTGACTCAACCAGGACTTCCACATACCCCCGCTTTATGGCTTCAAGAAACACATTCCTAGAAGCTGGAATTATTACCAGTCTCGTTCTGTCATTTATTGTTTTCCCTTTCAAGATTTTATAGGCCCATTCGATATCTTCAAGCCTGCCCCCGGTACAGGAACCAATAAATACCTGATCGACTTTAGTGCCCTTTACTGCATCTACGGGAACCACATTGTCAACACTGTGAGGAATGGCTACCTGGGGTTGAAGCTCGGAAACATCGAAAGTGTATATGGCGCTGTATTCGTAATCAGGGTCTGTCTGTAATATTTCTATTTTATCTATATCTACCCCTCTCGACTTTAGATAGGTTAAAGTCTTTTCATCCGGCTGAATGTAAGAAGTCTTAGCCCCCATCTCAACCGCCATATTGCAGACTACCATCCTGCCTGCTATATCAAATTTTTCAACGGTCTCACCGGTAAATTCAATGGCCTTGTAAACCGCCACATCGGTACCTAACCGACCAAGTATGTGGAGTATTACGTCTTTAGGGAGAACTCCGGGCAACAACGTGCCATTTATCTCTATTTTTATAACCTCGGGTACCCGGAACCATAGCTCGCCGGATATAAGAATACATGCCAAATCGGTGGCTCCCACTCCGGTGCCAAAGGCTCCAAAGGCCCCGTGGGTTGTGGTATGTGAATCAGTAGCAACTAGTATCATCCCTGGGAATACCAGGCCCGCCTCAGGCATAACTTGGTGACAGACCCCTGCGTTTATGTCAAAAAGGTGTTTAATGCCGTGTTTCCAGACAAACTCCCTCATAACCTTATGGTTGGCAGCCGATTTTATTGTCGGGGCCGGGGCGTAGTGGTCAAAAACGAATACTACTTTTTCCGGGTCCCAGACCTTTTTACCCCCCATTTCTTCAAAGGATTCTATTACCTGCAGATAAAGATCATTTACCTCGGCCAGGTCTACTTTGCAATTAACAATTTCACCCGCCTTTACCCTATTCTTTCCCGAAGCTCTCGCCAAAATCTTTTCTAATGCATGCATAACGAATTCCTCCTCTAATCATATCATCGCCTCTACATATGGAAGAGTAGAATTCGCATAAGGCAAAACCAACACTTTTGCATTTTCTCCATATTCTTTCAATGCCATATTTAGGGCATCTTGGGCCGCTTCAACGGGAATAAGGAATATATCCTTTACTAGATTCCTGTCTAAACTCGATACCAGATAGACCTTGACCCTTTCGAGGACCATACAAATTACCGCGGCTTTGTGGGCTCCCAGCTTAAACTCCTTTTGGATCCATTGAACCGGGTCATGAGGAGACCTGGCCTTCAGCATCCATTCTTTAAAAGTAGTCTCCCCCAGCCCCTCCCGGCATTCCGCTAGCAGGATTATACTTCCACCATCTTTTACTGCATAGCTGGCGTTTTCAAGGCCTTTTTGAGCCTGGTAAAGGTTTATATCCTTGGGAAACCCACCGCAGGAGGCAACCACTATGTCAACTTTTTCCTTTATATTTCTTTTATACATCCTGTCAATGTATTTTGTACCTTCCCGATGAGCTTTAATAGGATCGCCGGCTACAACCTCCACTATTTCTTTGCGGCTGTTTAATACAGCGTTTACTATAAACTTGACATTGGCAATACGCCCCGCTTCTTCTATATCCTCCCTCATGGGATTGCCGTCAGCTTTACCCGGCATTGTCCCCGGTCTTATCATCATAATATGATTTGCCTCTATGCTCCTTTTACTACACACTCCCGGTAAAAGAGCTTTGTCACCGCCGCTGTAGCCGGCTTTATAGTGAAACTCCAGGTTTCCGGTGGCTATTACCAGATCCGCCTCGGCAACAGGCCTGAAAACTTCTACAGGAGTGCCTCTTGTAGTTGTTCCCATAAAAACGCAATCATTTATATCGTGGTCAATGCACTTAACCCTACTGTAAACCTCTTCTCCTACTAATTTTTTCTTTTCCTCTTCGGTATGTTTCCTGTGATATCCGAGCCCGAATACAACAGTAATATCATCATAACTCACTCCTGCTCCTCTCAGTTCTTCTATTATAGGAGGAACCAGAACATGCGAAGGTGAAGGTCTAGATATATCGCTAGCCAGGATGGCGATATTCTTTTTTCCTCCGGCCATCTCCTTTAAAGGGATGCTGCCAATGGGATTTTTAATGGCATCTTTTACTTTCTGCAGGGGATCTTTTGCCCCGGGCAGATCCTCGGGATTTAAAACGGCATACAAACTAGATTCTGGAATATTGACTTCTACATATGAAGACCCGTATTTCAGCTCTACAACCGGCACTTGATTCACTCCCTACTTAACTACTCATTGAATTTAAAATAACAAACCGGAAGGAAGGGGGACCAATAACAATTTAGCAAAAATCAAGTAAAATACAGCTACTTCTCCAGCAGCAATTAAAAAGGATATACAAAAATTTTTCCAGTTCCTCTTTTCGTGCAGGATCCATATTAACACCCCAAGGGCTGCGAAACTGGTTATGACAAATCCTATTTTCTTCAACAACAACACCCAGCCAAGGGATATGATGCCGACGACTATCATTTTAAGTTTATCTTCTTCCATAAACAGCTCAGAGTAAGCGGGATTAACTTTGGCCTTTATTAGTAATCCTACACCGGCCAGGAACAGGAGCAGAATAATGGCACGAGGAAACATTTTGCCGTATACTGTGAAGTTGCCCATCTGCACCAGGAAACCAAGTGAGACAATTATCATTATTAACCCACCGATTAAATCTGTGTTTTTGTGTTTCATCAGTTAGCTACCACTCCTTTCTCCTGTTTCTTTTTACGCTCTCTAATAACTGGCCAGAGGGCAGACAATATAGTTATGGCAATTAAAATTATGGAAATTGGTCTCGTGAAGAAGATCAACAACGGAGCGTTTGAAGCCTGCCCCATTAAATAACCTTGTACAAATCCTTTTTCCGCAATAGGACCCAAAATCAGACCCAAAACAATTGGTCCCGGATGAAAATCCAATTCTTTCAATACATACCCGATAAACCCACCAATCAGCATCACAATTACATCCATAATATTATTTCGAATAGCATAGGAACCTAAAATCGTCAGAAATATTATTGATGGCACCAGGATTTTTTCTGGGACCTTGGTAACAGCTTGATAGATCGATTTACCACCAATTATTCCAACAACGAGCATCATCAGATTGGCTATAAACAGGGAAAGCATAAAAGCATAAGTTATTTTTGCATTGGCAGTAAACAATTCAGGACCAGGTTTAAGTCCCTGTAGCATTAAAGCTCCGTATATGACTGCATCCGGTGGCGCGCCAGGAATCCCCAAGGTAAGCAGTGGAACCAAGCCGCCCCCGACAGTAGCATTGTTTGCTGCTTCTGTAGCCACTACTCCCTCTGGGTTTCCAGTACCGAAACTTTCGGGATTCTTGGATGCGCGTTGAGCTTCGTTATAAGCTACCAAATTAGCAATATTGCCGCCTGCACCTGGTAAAACACCGATAAACGCCCCGATAAGCGAAGATCTAACGAAGTTAAAGGGTTTTTGGAAAACATTTAAAAATGCCTTCTTTATTACACCGGATTGCTTTTTAACTTCCACCGTCGCCTTCGAACGCTGTTTTTTGAGGTTGCCTGCTATCTTTAACATTTCAGGTATACAAAAGAACCCGATTAGTATAGATAGCAGTTCAACACCACCCTGGAAGGCAGGAATGCCCAAAGTAAACCTTACATCTCCCCCTACAGGAGCAATTCCGATCATACTCAACAACAGCCCGAAAATACCTCCGGCCAGTCCTTTCAACAACGATTTAGAAGCCAGACTCGCTATAATTGTTAATCCAAAGATACTAATCCAGAAATATTCAGGCGGTCCGAATTTAAGAGAAACTTTTGCTAAAGGGATCGATAGAAAAACCAGGATCAGGGTACCTACCAATCCCCCACCAGCCGAAGCGAAGGTAGCAGTAAAAATAGCTTCTTCACCCCGACCCTGCTTGGTCATCGGATAACCGTCGAAAGTCGTCCCAATGGAAGAAGGAGTACCGGGTGTATTAACCAGGATAGCAGAAAAAGCTCCTCCAAAAATGGCTCCACAATAAATAGCTCCTAAGGTGGCTAATCCTGTAATAGGATCCATAGTAAATGTAAAAGGAACAATTAAGGCTACAGCCATAGTAGCTGTTAGACCGGGCAAGGCACCAGCCATCATCCCGGCCGTGACCCCAAATAACATAAAAAGCAAATTTTTGAAAGTAAACAGTGCTATTAATGCTTCTAAAATAGTATTTTCCACCATTTCCCCTCCCCCTAGAAAATACACTAGAAGATACACAAATGGCTTCGGTGAATTATTAAGTGGAAACTATCAAAATTTAGGTACCCACTTAAGGTGGGTACCTATTTTATCATTTTATTAAACCCAATTCTTTTAATATCTTTCTGTAATACTCGGTTTTTTCAGCAATCAATTTTTTAGATTCCTCAGGTCCCAAATCTACCAATTTGAAACCCATACCTTCCAACTTTTCTCTAAAAGCACTATTTTGATTAACTTTTCGATTGGCTTCGGCCAGAATTTTAATTATATCCTCGGGCAAACCTGGGGGACCTGCCATACCGCGATAGGCGCCTTCAACATAGTCATAACCAAGTTCTTTAAATGTCGGTACATCAGGTAGAGCAGGAACTCTTTCTTCGGCAGCAACCGCCAGAACCCTCATTTCATCACTGTGTTTAATACCCATAGTGGTGTAGGTCATTAAAGCAGTTACATGGCCGCCCAACAAAGCTGGAACAGCTTCCCCGGAACCACTGAAAGGTATATAAGTAGTTTCTATCCCCGCTATCTGATTAAACTCTAAAGTCCCAAGATGATTGGCACTGTAACTACCGCTACCACCAATAGTAATAGCTCCCGGATTTTCTTTAGCATATTTTACAAAATCTTCTAAGGTCTTAAATTCACTATCCTTGCGCACTGCCAGAATATTGGGAGTGGCTTCAAAAATATAAATCGGGGTAATTTGTTCGGTTTTGTATCCTGCATCTTCCCTTACCATTGGTTGCAAGATAATGTGTGGCAGGTTAAAACCTGCAACGGTATAACCATCAGGCTTGCTGTTTACTAATTCCTGCCATCCGACGGCGCCTCCACCACCGATTTTGTATGATATAACTATATCAACACCTAAAATCTTTTCCAGTGGTTTTTGCTGAGCTCTGGCTGTTATATCCGATTCACCACCCGGGTTAAATGCTACGATATAATTTATCGGCTTCTCAGGATACTTTGCTGTTTTTGCTGTAGTGTCAGCAGTTTCTTTTTGAGTTTCATTAGCCGCCTTGTTGTCGCCACCTGTTGAAGAACAGCCCGCCACACTCAAAATTAACACTGCAACTACAAAAACAACTAACCATGAAGCGCCTGGCTTTCTAAATAATTTCATTAACCAATCCTCCCCCTTAATTTTAAACTTTTTAATTTAACATAATGCAGTTATAATGCCAGGTCTGCTTCACATCTTTTTCCCAATAGTTTGCTTATACCACCAAACCTTTCAATTTTCACCGAAAGTGTTTCATTTTTTTATTGAAACGTTTCATTGTTTCAAATAGCGTTTCATGTTCCACTCATGTTCGACACTTTTAATTATTCCACCATGAATAGGGATGTTGGTTATCTGCGAGGCGAAGGGCGTTGATGGATGGTTGTGACTTAATAAGTTAGAGACTTGTAAACGCGTTTATGTCAGACCGGAGGTATTCGAAAGCCGGCCTTGGTATAAGGAAGGCGATGTGGATATGAAATGCCGATGACCTTTATGTGCCTAAATGCGTTCGATTAGAAATGGAAATGACCCGAAAGATGATATTGATCAAGGCGTTGAAGGAAAAGGACGATCTAGTAACACTGATTAGTCAAAATCAGCTGTTCCCCGACAAGCCTAGAGCCTCAACGGTTACCGGATTTTTCAGAGATCTCGTTTAAGCAATAAATTTTCCTTTTTTCTTAAAATTCTCCAGAGCGTCGTCCTGCTTATACCCAGTTGTTTTGCAGCTTGTGTCTTATTAAAATCACTTTCTCTTAACGCTTTAAGAATTTGTTCGTCACTTAACGTTTTTGCAGGTTTTTTCTTGTTTCTTAAAGATGATAAACGCACTGAATCATTCTTTTCTAAATTAAGAAGAGCCAAAATTTTTTCAGTATCCACATATTGCGATCCAAAAGCCGCTAACAGTCTTTTAATAAAATTTTCCATTTCCCGGACGTTCCCCGGCCAATCGTAATTTTGGATTATGCTTAAACATTTTTTGTCTATTATAGGTTTTTCAATATTAAACTTTAATGAATACAAATCTAAAAAATATTCAAACAGAAAAATTATATCCTCTGACCTTTCCCTTAAAGAAGGTATTGTTAAAGTAAGGACATTTAATCTATAATACAGGTCTTCACGGAACTTATTTCTTTTTACCATTTCATAGAGATTTTTATTGCTCGCCGCAATAATTCTTACATCAACAGGAATGACCCGGTCATCCCCGAGCCTCATAACGGCTTTCTCCTGAATTACCCTCAAAAGTTTTGCCTGGATAGAAATGGGCAATTCTGAGATTTCATCCAGGAAAATGGTCCCTTTGTGGGCCATTTCAAACAATCCGGCTTTCCCGCTCCTTGAAGCACCGGTAAAAGCACCTTCTACGTATCCAAATAATTCACTTTCCAGTAAACTTTCTGAAATAGATGCACAGTTTACAGCCACAAAAGGCCCCTGAGCCCTTTTGCTTTTATTATGAATGCTCTGAGCAAACATTTCTTTTCCAGTCCCGGTCTCGCCCAATACGAGTACCGTAGAATCAAAATCTGCATAACGCTTTGCTATTTCTATGCTATTTTTAATGGCTTTACTTTCCCCAATAATGTCTTCAAATCTGTAACGGGCCACATTGCATATTCCGGAGCAAACTGGACAGTAATTCCGGATTAAACTGGACACCAAATCCGATTTAAATTGGACACCG
>NZ_BDGJ01000036.1 GCF_002207765.1 Calderihabitans maritimus | reverse complement strand
CGGGGGGACCCCTCCCGCCTGGAAGAACTCAAGGAGGCGGCACTGCCGCAGGTAGTGCGGCGGGAAAAGGAAAAGGCCCTTCAGGCCGCCGATCGTTTCATCGGTGAATTAACCCAGTTGATTGACCCGGACCGAACCCTTTTAATCCTCCTTTCCGCCTGTCCCTCGGACCATGACTACCGCCGGAAAAATTTTATGACCCCGGTTGTCATGGCTGGGCCCGGATACGGTCCGGGTTTACTGAGCAGCGGTACCACCCGACGCCCGGGGATAATCACCCTAACGGACATAGCTCCTACCGTCTTAAAATTTTTCGATCTCCAGGTTTCCCCGGTTATGAGCGGCCGGCCTGTTTACACCGTTGAAGCATCTAATCCCTGGCAGACGCTCAGGGAGCTCAACCGCAAGTTGGTTTTCATCTATGTGGCCAGGCCGTATCTGGTGAAGGGATACGTGCTGCTGCAGATAATAGTGCTGTTTTCCTTTGTGGTCGCTCTTTTTCGCCGGCACCGCCTAATAGCCCTCCTGCAGCCGGTGTTACTCGCTTTGATGGCGGTGCCTTTGAGCCTGCTTATAATGGGAGCGTTCTACCGCGGCAGCCTGCCCCTGTATGCCTTAGAAGCGATAGTTCTGACCGTATTTGTTACCCTTGCCGCCATTAAGTTTACCCGCCAATCGGAACTGGATCCCTTTCTCCTGATCAGCCTGACCACCGCCCTGGCCGTCGCTGCCGACCTGGTAACGGGAGCACGGCTCATGCAGAATTCCGTGCTGGGTTACGACGCCGTGGCCGGAGCCAGGTATTACGGAATCGGTAACGAGTATATGGGAGTTCTGCTGGGGGCCTCCATCACCGGTGCGGCGGGATTACTGGAGCGCCTGCCTGCATGGAGAAGCCGCCTGTTACCGTTGCTCGGTGGTGCCTTCGCCGTGATTATATTTCTCATGGCGGCTCCCCAGATCGGGGCCAATGCGGGCGGGACGGTAGCGGCGGTAAGCGCCTTCAGCTTTACTGTCTTACGCCTGGCCGGGATGAAGATTTCCTATCGGGAAGTCGTCACCATAGCAGCCGGGATTAGTATAATATTAGCGGGATTTACCATGTTTGACCTGGGGCGGGGTGTCCAGGTTCAGTCCCATTGGGGACGCGCCGCCGCCTTAATTCAGGAGGAGGGGGTGATGGAAGCAGCGGATATAATTACCCGGAAGCTGGCCAACAATCTTAGACTCGTACGCTACACCGCCTGGAGCCGGGTACTGCTGGTTATGCTGTTGACGCTGACCATATTGATATACCGCCCGGTCGGCCTGTTGAAGCGTATTACCCGCCGCTACCCAGCCATGGCCCAAGGGTTTATGGGAGTAATGGTGGGCAGCGGGGTGGCCCTGCTGGTCAATGATTCCGGAATTGTAGCCGCTGCAACCATGATGATTTATGCCGTAATTCCTTTAACTTACCTGGTAATCGAAGAAAAAAAACGTCCTTTGCTATACAAAATATTATCTACAGCAAAATAGAAAATTTTGTTGACAAATGGGACTACGCTAATTAAAATTGAATTTGATTGAAAATGCCCCACCAGGGGAAAGGAGGAATGATAATTGAACGCTTTGGGTCGTCACGTATTGGCAGAGGTTTATGGATGCAGCTTCGAAATTTTAAATGACATCGACCGGGTAGAAGAGATTATGGTTCAGGCCGCATTGAAAGCCGGTGCGGAGGTTCGCGAAGTTGTATTCCAT
The DNA here is from genome assembly GCF_002207765.1 of Calderihabitans maritimus. NCBI lineage: Bacteria > Bacillati > Bacillota > Clostridia > Neomoorellales > Calderihabitantaceae > Calderihabitans > Calderihabitans maritimus. Next base: position 7,807 of record NZ_BDGJ01000036.1, on the reverse strand, counting down.
AAGTTCAGCCCGCAGGGAGTCAGCGGTGTAGTCGTAATTTCAGAATCCCATCTGGCTATCCATACTTGGCCTGAGCTGGGTTACGCGGCGGTAGACGTTTTCACCTGCGGTGAGCGGGTCAACCCCTGGGATGCCTGCAACTACATGAAAGAAATGTTTGAGGCCGAACATGTAGAAGCCAGAGAGGTCACACGGGGCATCATAGAACCTCCTCAACGGACTGCGGTAAACATATAGGAGGGGGATATTTATTTTACCTGGAAAAAATCAAAAGCCTGAATAGTCTGAGCCTTACAATACCGGGAAGGGTTGTAAGGCTCAGATATTTTTGGTAGGACGAGAAATTTGGCGAAAGCCGGACATAGACGGCAGGAATTTTTCCCTCTAACTAGAATATAACTAGAATGAAGTATCAGGCGTTCAGGTTGTTTTTTTCCGGGAGCCGTAATTAAGGAGGGCCTTTCATATTGACCGACCTAAAGTTTCTACAGGTGATACGGACAGAACTAAATATGGTAGAGCAGGAACTGGAAAAGGAAATGAGTCTGCGGACGGGACACATCAACCAGTTCGTTTCTTTAGATCTGGACACATTGGACAAGTATTTCTGCCCGTCTCTGGTATTGCTTTCCGGGCGGCTGTTCGGTTGCCGCAGCCGTAGACTGGTTTCTCTGGCCTGCGTGGTTCAGTTTATTCACCTGGCCACCCTGGTTCACAACCAGGCGGGTAAGAAACCGGCTTTTCCCGTTTTGGTGGGAGACTATTTGTACAGCAAGTTTTTTCATTACCTCAGCCGGCATGACAGTTTAGCTATGCTTGCTCCTCTTTCGAAAGTTATCTGTGATATTCACGAGGCAGGTATCACCAGGTACCAGCTGGAGAAAACAGGTCAGGTAGACATGCGGGCCTATATTCCAGTCGTCCAAAGAGAGTGGGGCAGGTTGGCCGAGCAGGCCTGCAGTATAGGCGGCAAGGTAGCCGGCGCAGGTGAGGAGGAGGAAGCTCGGCTGAGGGAATTGGGCTTCAATCTGGGCGTCGCCTGGGGGATTCAAAGGCTGGGCCTGGAAGAGAAACTGGTCACTAAACACTTATCCAGGGCAAAAGAGGTTCTTTTTTTATTGCCTGACCGGAAAGAGCGGGAATATTTTCTGGAACTGATTAATCTCTTGCAGGTTAAGCCAGAGGAAATTCACAAAATCCTGGCCGTATGAGTATAAAATCTCGCAACGACAACAGGGGGAAGCATCGTGGTAAAAATTCCGGACCAGTACAAGTCCAAAGAAGAATACGTTCATGCCCTGTTTTCTTCTATCGCTCACCGGTACGATTTGCTCAACACTTTACTCAGTTTTAACCGGGACCGTTACTGGCGTTACTTTGCGGTAAAGCAGACCGGGCTGCGCCCCGGAGGGAAAGGTCTCGATGTATGCTGTGGAACCGGTAAACTGGCTATAGAACAGGCGAAGGTTGTCGGCCCGGCGGGAAAAGTAGTCGGGTTAGATTTTTGTGAAAACATGCTGGAGGTCGGGAAGAAAAATGTAGCCCGGACTCCTTACCGGGATATAATCGAATTTGTCCAGGGTAATGCCATCGACCTGCCGTTCCCCGACAATACCTTTGATTGCGCCACCATCGGCTTTGCCCTGCGGAACGTACCGGACATTGAAAAAACTATTTCCGAGATGATGCGGGTAGTCAGGCCGGGGGGCAAAGTGGTCTCCCTAGAACTGGCCAAGCCGTCGCTGCCGGTATTCAAGCAACTCTATTATTTTTATTTCAACCGCTTGGTTCCCTTTTTGGGACGGCTGGGAGTGGGGCTGGAAGGCCCTTATAGTTACCTCCCCAACTCCCTCAAGTCCTTTCCCCACCAGGAGGAGATCCGGCAGCTCTTTGCCGGGGTGGGCCTGGAAGACGCCCGTTATTACGAGCTGACCGGCGGCATTGTCGCCGTACATGTAGGTACCAAACCGGAGCATTGAAGGAGTGAAAATCATGGCCTACCGCGACCTGCGCGACTTTATAAACACCCTGGAAAAGAAAGGCATGCTCAAGAGAATTAAGGCCGAGGTTGATCCCATCCTGGAAATCACTGAAATCACCGACCGGGTAAGCAAGCAGTACGGCCCCGCGCTGTTGTTTGAGAATGTCAAGGGCTACTCCATACCGGTGCTGACCAACGCCTTTGGAAGTTACGAAAGGATGAAGCTGGCTCTGGAAGTGGAGGACCTGGACGATATCGGCGCCGAAATTCTCAGTTTCCTGCAGCCGGGAGAAATGCCGGTTACCATCATGGATAAGCTGAAGGCCCTGCCCAAGCTGGCCCAGATTTCCAATTTTCTGCCCCGGGTGGTAAAGAAGGGCCCGTGTCAGGAGGTAATCAAGCGGGACAACTTTTCCCTGGATGAATTCCCCATCCTCAAATGCTGGCCGCAGGACGGCGGCCGCTTTATCACCCTGCCGCTGGTGTTCACTAAAGATCCCGAAACCGGGAAGCGGAACGTGGGGATGTACCGCATGCAGGTCTACGACGGGAAAACGACCGGCATGCACTGGCACATGCACAAGCACGGGGCAGAGCACTACCGGCAGCACCAGAAGAAAAACCGGCGCATGGAAGTGGCGGTGGCCCTCGGCAGCGACCCGGCGGTCATCTACGCCGCCACCGCTCCTCTTCCCAAAGACGTGGATGAAATGTTTTTCGCCGGGTTCCTGCGCAAAGAACCGGTGGAACTGGTGAAGTGCATCACCGTGGACCTGGAGGTTCCCGCCAACGCGGAAATCGTCCTGGAAGGATACGTAGATCCGGAAGAACTCCGCCTCGAAGGGCCTTTCGGCGACCATACGGGGTACTATTCGTTGGCCGACATGTACCCGGTCTTCCATGTAACGTGCATTACCCACCGGAAAAACCCTATTTATCCGGCAACCATAGTGGGGAAACCCCCTATGGAGGACTGTTACCTGGGCAAAGCTACGGAGAGGATTTTTCTCCCTCTGCTAAAAATGCAGTTGCCGGAAATCGTGGATATGAACCTCCCGCTGGAGGGCGTGTTCCACAACTGCGCCATAGTTTCCATCAAAAAGAGCTATCCCGGGCATGCCAAAAAAGTTATGCACGCCCTGTGGGGCATGGGACAGATGATGTTCACCAAGCTCATAATTGTCGTGGACGAACATGTAAATGTCCATGACATGTCCGAGGTGCTGTGGAAAGTCTTCAACAACATTGACGCCCGCCGGGACGTTACCATAGTGGACGGCCCGCTGGACATTCTGGATCATGCTTCCCCTCTCTCCGGTTACGGTCACAAAATGGGAATAGATGCCACGAAGAAGTGGCCGGGAGAAGGGCATACCCGGGAGTGGCCCGATGATATTGTAATGAGTCCGGAAATCAAAGAGTTGGTAGACAGGAAGTGGAAGGAATATGGGTTTTAAGAAGGTGCGCATTTTTTTAGAGATGATAAAATTTGAGCATACTATATTCGCCCTGCCTTTCGCCTTCCTGGGGGCATTTCTGGCGGCAGAGGGGTTCCCCACTGCCTACCAGATGTTCTGGATAACCATGGCCATGGTTGGCGCAAGGACGGCGGCCATGAGCCTCAACCGGCTCATCGACCGGCATATTGACGCTCTTAACCCCCGCACGGCCAACCGGGCCCTCCCCCGGGGGTTGCTGTCGGTCACCGAAGTCTGGATTTATACCATTCTTTCTTTTCTCCTGCTTTACGTGGCGGCCAGTCGGCTCAACCCGCTATGCGTAAAGCTGATGCCCATAGCCGTATTCGTACTGGTCATCTACTCTTATACCAAACGCTGGACCTGGGCCTGCCACCTGGTGCTGGGGATTGCCCTGGGTCTGGCTCCGTTGGGCAGCTGGGTGGCCATCACCGGCAGGGTTGAACTGCCGGGATTGCTTCTGGGACTGGCGGTAGCCACCTGGGTGGCCGGTTTTGACATCATCTACGCCTGCCAGGACTTCGATTTTGACCGGAAGTACGGAATACACTCCATCCCGGCTCGCTTTGGCCTGCGCCGGGCCCTGCAAATCTCCGGCCTCCTGCATGTAGCGGCTCCGCTTTTTCTGGTGGCAGTGGGAGTTTACGCAAAGACGGGGTTGTTCTACTGGCTGGGAGTGGCAGCGGCTTCTCTCATCCTCATCTACGAACACCGCCTGGTAACTCCTACCGACCTTTCCAAAATAGATGTTGCCTTTCTCAATATGAACGGCTACCTGAGCACACTCATGTTCTTATTTACTTTTCTCGATATACTTCTGTAGCGGTAAACAAGCATTGAAGACGGAGAGGATATTATGAAGCGTTACATCGTAGCCATAACCGGTGCCAGTGGAAGCATTTATGGCTGCCGGATGCTGCAGGTCTTGAAGGAAGCGGGATGCTTCCTGTATGTGACCGTTTCCAAGCCGGGACGGCAGGTGCTGAAAGAGGAAATGGGGTGGGTCCTGGAAGGCCGGGCAGAGGTTGTGGAGGAGCGCCTCCGGGAATACCTGGGGTACTCAAGCGGCGACCCGGCGCTGCGGTATTTCGACCCGGAGGACCTGGGAGCGGTGATAGCCAGCGGTTCGGCACAGAACGACGGTATGATTGTCATTCCTTGCACCATGTCTACCGTGTCGGCTATCGCCCACGGTACCGCCGGTAACCTGATCGAACGGGCTGCCGATGTGATGCTGAAGGAGGGGAGACCGCTGGTAGTAGTTCCCCGGGAAACGCCTCTCAACCAGGTACACCTGGAAAACATGCTCAAACTGGCCCGCATGGGAGTACATGTAGTACCGGCCATGCCTGCCTTTTATCACCATCCGCAGACTATTAACGATCTGGTGGATTTTATAGTGGGGAGAGTGCTGGACCTTCTGGGCGTCGAGCACCACCTGTATTCCCGCTGGGGAGAGTAAATATTTACCATAAAGAGGCCACAGGATTCGTCGTTAATAAAATCAACCCCACGCCCAGATCTGCGGCCTGATTCCTCCCAAAGTAACCCTCCGGGTATGGGGAGAAGATCCGGTGTAATGAGCCACTGGACATTGAAATCGAAACCTACTGGACCTCGCTTCCCGACCATCCCCAAAAAATAATAGAACTCTATCACGACCATGGAACATGCAAGCAATTTCACAGTGAGATCAAAACCGACCTGGAGCGGCTGCCCAGCGGAAAATTTTAAACTAAGAACCTAATACGGCACTTTGGCATCTTTGCCTACAACATCCTTTGTGTCATTGGCCAAATGACAGTAAACCTCGGCAAAGATGTGGTAAATTCTTCGAACTTATAATGAAATCTTAATAAAGGTAAATTGTAAGTCTTTTTAGTTTAACGAGTTCCCTAAAAAAGTTTAAGTTTACGAATAAATAAATGGGTGAAATAAATGCAAAAAAACCGACTAGAAGAGTTGGTTTCCCTAGCTCAATCCGGAAATGAGACTGCCCGGGAAGAATTGATATGTTCGTACCGGTCATTCATAGAAGAGGTAGCAGCAGGCTATTGCGGCAGAAGATTGGAATGGGAAAATGATGATGAATTAAGCATTGCTTTACTGGCTTTTAACGAGGCTATTGACAGCTACGACCAATCCTTCGGTAAAGAATTTGGTAATTTCGCCCGCATAGTTATTAAAAGCCGGTTGGCGGATTACTTCAGAAAAGAAGCCCGCCATTGCCACCTGCCTTTAGAAGTATCTACTGAAGACGGTGAAACGGACCGGCAGTGGGAAGTGGATGCCGCTTGGAAAAACTACCTGGACCGCCAGGTAGAGTTGGACCGTGCCGACGAGATGGCCCGGTTTGAACAGATTCTAAATAAATTTGGTTTGTCATTAATGAAACTTGAGCAATCTTGCCCCAAGCATCGGGATACCAGAGATAAGTTGGTTGAGATTGCTGAATTTATAACAAACCATCAAGAATTTGTAGACTATATTAACCGCTATAAAAGGCTTCCCTTAAAAGAACTTAGCTTGGCAACCGGCACCAGCAAAAAAGTGCTTAAACGGGGACGGCAATACATCTTAGCTGTGTTTCTAATACTTAATAATAAGGAATTTAACTATTTACGATCCCTGTTCTCCTTGCCATCTAAGAAAACAACCAAATATAAAGAGTCCCCCGAGATGAGCGGCACCGCAAAAGGAGGTGGCCAGGTTGAGTAAGTTAAAAGGAATAGTGATTAAGACAAAAGGACGTTTCATGTGGGTGGCCACCGAAGACCGTCAGTTCTTGCGGCTGCCGGTTCCCAAAGACGGGGTTAGTCAAGGTCAGGAAGTCTGGGTAGATCCATCCGAGGAAATCAGTTCTGCTTACCATTACAAAGCACTGGCAGCGGGCATCATTTTGCTACTGCTTGTCGGCACTGTGTTTGCAGCAGTTTTTCCCGGTGAAAAAGCCGTAGCTCATTTGGCACTAGACATCAATCCCAGCATGGAGTTGGCTATCAACCGGCATAACCTTATCATAGCGGCAGTACCGTTGAATGAAGATGCAGAGCTGCTTCTTAAAGACCTGCCGCTAAAAAATAAAGAGGTATACGAAGCCTTAGGGCTCTTAATCCATCAGGCTCAAACAGCCGGGTACCTTACACCGGATAAGGATAACTTGATCTTGTTGACAGTGGTTGAAGAAAATGAAGGTAAGCTTCTCGATCCTTTAAGGATAAAGGAAACTGTGCTTAATGAGATCAATGAACTAGGTTTAAAAGGAACTGTGGCCGTTCAAAAAGCAACTGAAAAAGAAAGAGAGCAGGCCAAGAACGAGGGCCTGTCCGTCACCAGCTACCTGCTGAAAAAAAAGGTGGCTTCCAAGGCTAAGTTCAAGTCAGGGATGCCACAACAAGCTACAGACCTTGTGGAAGAATTAAGGGCCCAAGGCTTTAAGATTAATGAGTTGTTTGACCAAGTAGGCGTCTCCATTATCAATAAAAAGATTGAAAAAGTAACGGTACCAAGTGACGTGCTACCAAAAGATGCGGGCAATAGCAAGAAAGATAATAATGATAATAAGCCGGCTGGTCCAAAAGCTCCGTCTGTAGAGTCACAAAAGAAATCCGAACAAGCTTTTCCGGGACAGCAAGATAAGGAAAGTAAAGAAAGAAAAACACCCCCCAAGATGGAGAAAAAGCCGGTAGGCGCTCCACCCGAAGAGGATATTTTACCTAAACAAGCGGAAGAAAAACTTAAAGAAAATCAAATTGTAAAGGAAATTACCCCTGACCAGGAACCGGAAGAAGAGAACTTAGAGTTTAACTATGAAGACCAAGAAGATCAAACTGAAACAGAAACAACTGAGGATAATACCGTTGAAGGCCCAGAACTCATTAACGATACGGAAACTGAAGAAACAGGTACTAAAGAGGAGCAAAGTACCACCGAAGACCTTGAAGAAACCGGTGATTTATCCAACTCAACCGGCGAGACTTATAGCAGCGAGACTATTACTTCAGGTTCTATAGAAGAAGAGATTGATGAAACCCAAACGGAAGAGGAGAGGGAATCGGAGCCCAAACCTGCTTCGGAAGAGACGGATACTACAAATGATATAGATTATAGCGGGGGAAACATAAGCAGTAGTACTCCAACTCCGCCGGGGAGATAAAAAACTAAAATCATTTTTAAAAAATTTTTCGGGGGAGACCCCGAAATTTTTTATTGCTTACGTAATTCTAAATAGAAGTTATAAAAGTAAAAACTTTTACATTAAATTACATAACAAGGAGACCCGCGGTAAAATGTCAAGACCCTGAATTGGAAATTTTATTGTTTCAAAATGTAAAAAGACAATAAGAAA